>JBAQER010000953.1:0-15950 GCA_049286845.1 Bradyrhizobium sp. | reverse complement strand
GCGGAGCGCGCTCAGCCGGAGCCGGCCCAGGCTTCTGCCGAGACCGAAACGGCGCAGGAGGCCGAACGGGCCGCCGCGCGGCGGCGTTCGACCGTGCGCGAAAAGGTGAGCTTCCTGGTCAACACCCAGCCCGAAGCCCCCGCGCCCGTCAGCCACAGCCAGCCCGAGCCGTCGGCATCGGCCCCGGCCCCGGCCCCGGCGCAGAACGCCGCCGAATCGACGACGGACACCCAGCCCCGCAAGGCCGGCTGGTGGTCGCGACGCTTCGGCAACGGCGAATAAGCGCGAGGATTTTCGAGACAGAAAAACCGCCCGGCAAAACCGGGCGGTTTTTTTATTCGGGCGGAAGATGGCGGTCCTGGCACCTCGCCGATCTTCCGCGGCCGCTCTGCTCGTTAAACCGAAATATGAAAGCCACCGTCCACCGCGATGTGCTGGCCGGTGATATAGGACGCGCCGTCCGAAAGCAGGAAGCAGACCGGCTTGGCCGCCTCTTCCGGCTGCGACCAGCGCCCCATCGGAATCCGCGCCAGGATGCCGTCGCGGAACTTGTCGCCCCGGATCGTTTCCGTCATCGGGGTTTCGACCACGCCGAAACACACGGAGTTGGTGCGGACACCGAACTTCGACCACTCCTTGGCGGTTGACATGGTCATTCCAAGCAGTCCGCTTTTCGCCGCGGCATAGTTGATCTGGCCGATCGAGCCGGCCCGTCCGGCATCCGAGGAGATATTGACGATCGAGCCTGGGCTTGGCCGATCGGCCTTGCCCTGCGCCACCATGATCCGGCCCACCGCCTGGGTCCACAGGAACGCGCCGGTGAGATGCACCGCGATGACCTCGTTCCACTGCTGCAGCGTCATCTTCTCGATCATCGCCACCCGGGTGATGCCGGCATTGTTGACGAGGCCGTGAATGGCGCCGATCCGAGCGGTGACGTCACGTACCGTCGCCTCGGTGAAGTCCGGATCGGCGACGCTGCCGACATAGGGCAGCAGCCGGCCGTTCATCGCAGCCGCGAAAGCGTTGAGCTTGTCACCGTTGAGATCGACACCGATCACCCGCGCCCCGAGCTCGATCGCGAGCGTCGCGATCGCGCGGCCAATTCCCTGCGCGGCGCCGGTGACGACAACGGTTTTTCCCTCCAACGACATGACGTCTTGCATCTATCGATCCCCCTTACGCGTTTCTTGATTCATTCGAGCGCCGTCCTGTGTGTACCCGGAGCTTTTGGTTCCGCAATCAAATCGTTCCGCCTGGTCCGGGGCTGCTTCCGAAGCGGATATGCACTCGGCGATCATCCGCACTTCGGATGACGGTTAACGAATTCTTAGGGATGATATTTTTCCGCCGGGCGGAACCCGATCGAACAACCCTTTTAACACCTTTGAGCCGGTACGCTTTCCGGCAAAACGATGCCTCGCCAACGGGATCTGCCCCTCCAAGCGGCATCGGAGCCGGATGATGCACACACGCGATTGCCCTGTGGTCGAAACCCCGGATTTCCTGCTGGCGGCGCTTGAGCAGGCGAACGATGCCGTGGTGATCGTCGATAGCGACCTTCACGTGAGCTATTTCAACGCAGCGGCCGAACTCATCTGGCGGCTGGATCGCACCGAAGTGCTCGGTCGTCACGTAAGCTGTCTGGGGCTCGAGGAGCTGCGACAGCAGTCCGTTGCGACGCCGGCTTCGGATCAGATCGGCGGCGACGACGCCATCCAGGATCGCGGCTCCGAGATCAGGATCGAGCGCAGGGATGGCAGCCGGATTCGTGCCGCGCTGTCGCTTTCGCATGTCGAGGCCGGCGGTCAGGGCCGCACCATCGCCTTCGTTCGGGACATCACCAGGGAGGTCGAACGGCGGGAAAGGATGGCGCTGCTCACATTGGTCGCCGACCGGACCAACCGCGCAGTTATCGTCACCGATCGCGATCTGAAGATCATCTATACCAACGCCGCGTTTGCAGGATTGTTCGGGTACTCGATCGGGGAAGCGAGCGGGCGGCAGGCGATCGATTTGCTTGCGGGGCACCATACCGACCGCAGGACGCTGGCAAGGTTACGACACTGGATCGGCGAGGAACGCGGCGGCGAGGAGGAAATCCTCGCCTACGACAAGAACGGCGACGAGATCTGGATCTCGGCCAACGTCAAGGCGTTCCGCGACAGCCGCGGGCGGGTCAAATACACGTTCGCCCTGCTGACCGATATCTCCGAGACCAAGCAGTTGCGATCGCTGCAGCAGTTGATCCTGAGCGCGCTGGCCGATGAAATCCCCATTACGGAGATCGCGGATCGGCTTTGCAGACGTGTCGAGGAAATCGCGCCCGATGTCGTTTCCTCACTGCTGCACATCGACGCCGGCGGATTGATTCATCCGCTGGGCGGCCCCAGCCTCCCCGAGGAATATTCGCGGGCGCTGGATGGCGTCGCGATCGGTCCGGATGTCGGTTCCTGCGGATCCGCGGCATTTTACGGCAAGCCGGTCCTTGCGACGGACATCGATACCGATCCGCGCTGGCAGGCGTTCAAGAAGCGTCCGCTTGAGGTCGGCTTGCGCGCCTGCTGGTCCACGCCCATCAAGGGCAAGGACGGCCGCGTGATCGGAACCTTCGCCTTCTATTTCAGGGAATCTCGCCCGCCGAGCCGCTGGCACGAGCGCATCGTCGATGCCTGCGTGCATCTCGGCGCGCTGGCGATCGAGCGCTGGGAAGCCCGCGCCCAGATCGCGCGGCTCGCCTATTACGATATGCTGACCGGCCTGCCGAACCGCGCGCGCCTGCGGGACTTGATCGCCGAAGCGATCCGGGCCTGCCACCCAGGAAAGCACGTTGCGCTGGCGTTCCTCGATGTCGATAATTTCAAGGACGTCAACGATACGCTCGGGCACTCTGCCGGCGACGAATTGCTCGTCGAGTTCGCCCAACGCCTGCGCGCGCAGATTCAGCCGCACGACATGCTGGGGCGCCTCGGCGGCGACGAATTCGTGATCGTGCTGCCGAACCGTGACGCCGGCGAAGCCGCGCTGGCCGCCTCGCGGATCACCGAATCCCTGGTCGTGCCGCTCCAGATCGGCACCAGGCAGGTGCCGATGTCCGCCAGCATGGGCATCAGTATCTATCCGGACAACGCGACCGACATCGACGCCCTGATACAGCAGGCCGATGCGGCCATGTACCATGCCAAGCGCGCGGGCCGCTCCACCTATCGATTCTTCAGCTCCGACATGAACAGGCTCGCCGAGCAACGGCTGGCTCACAGTTCAGCACTTCGCAGCGCGATCGCAAACGATGCCCTGAGATTGCATTATCAGCCGCAGATCCGGACCAGCGACGGCGCCATCCACGGCGTCGAGGCGCTGGCGCGCTGGCGTGACCCGGTGCTCGGCGAAGTGTCGCCCGCGAAGTTCATTCCGCTGGCCGAAGAGTGCGGGCTGATCGAGCAGATCGGCCAGTGGTCGATACGCGAGGCCTGCCGGCAGATGGCGGAGTGGCGTGAAGCCGGGCTGGATATCCCCTGTGTGTCGGTCAATCTGTCTCCAATCAATTTCCAGAACCCGAGCCTGGCATCTGTCGTCACCGGGATCCTCGCAGACCATGGCCTGCCGCCTGAAATGCTCATGCTCGAGGTTACCGAGGGCGTGATCCTGAACGAGCGCTCGGTCGCGATCGAGACGATGAATACCCTTCGCGAGCTGGGGGTGGGCCTGTCGTTGGACGATTTCGGAACCGGCTATTCCAGCCTCAGCCGGCTGGCACACTTGCCAATTCGCGAGTTGAAGATCGACCGCAGCTTCGTGCGTGACGTCGAGGCAGACCCCAGCGCGCGAGCGATCGTTACCGCGGTGGTTCGCGTCGGCCAGAGCCTGCAGCTCACCGTCGTCGCCGAAGGCGTCGAAACCGACGGGCAACGAGATCTGCTGGCGGAACTGGGATGCGACGTCATTCAGGGATTTCTCTACGCGCCTGCGCTGTCAGCCGCTGCGTTCGGGCGGTGGCTGCTTGACCGTAGTGCCAAGCGGGCCAGTGCGATGCTCAGGCGCGTCGGCCGATCCCTGGCCCGGGCACCGGCCGGGTCTTCGCCTCACGTCTCCACCACCAAGGGGCTCGGTTAGCGTCCCCGGCGCATGTCCGCAGTTTGACCCGTGGCGAATATTCGCCCCCTCGCACCCCTCGCCATCTCGAGTTGGTTGCAACTCGTCGTCGCGCCATCAACCGATCCTGTTGAGGGTGCCCCTTATCGTCGTGAAGATCCCGCCGATATCCTTTCGTATCGAATCGAGTTTTGCGAAATGGTCGAACACCTGGGCAATTCTCTCATCGATCTCGCGCTTGCTGCTGGAGAGCACTTCCACGCGCGAGCTGAGCTTGTTGTCACCGTTCGCTTCGATCTCGCCGAGGGTTTTGGTCACGAGATCGCGAATGGCATGCACCTCCGCGATCAGAGCCTCGATGCCGAATACCGGTGCCTGCAGGGGCACAAGGTCTGCCTGTGACTGGGCCAGTTCCTCCCTGAACCGGTTCAGCATCGCGGATGAATCCTGCAGCGTCCGGAGACGCAAACGGGACTCTATGACGAATTCGTTCAGCGCGTTCTGGCGATCCGTGAGGCTCTTGCCGCTGGAATCCGTCTCCACCTCCGCAATCGAACGCTCCAGACGCGCCTGGCGTTCTCTGAGTTCTTCAAGATCCAGACGAATCGTATCCAGGATATTGAAGCAATCATCGAGGCGCGCGACCCTCTGCTCGATCTCGAGTTTGTTCCTGGAGAGGGCTTCCACCCGCAAACCAAGCGGTTCATCGCCGCTCGCTTCGAATTCATCGAGAGACTTGGTCAGCCGATCGCGGCCTAGACGCAGTTCATCGATCAGGGCGTTGATACCGGCCTCCGGCGACCGCAGGGGCACCAGCTCAGCCTGGGCTTCGGCCAGTTCCTCCTCGAAGCGGTTCAGCGTCGCCAGTGATTCCTGCAACGCGCTTAGCCGCGCCTGGATCAGCGATACGTCGCCGTCCAGTTCCTTCATCCGAATGGCAAGACTGTTTTTGCTGTCGTCGGTTTCGAGTTCCGTCAGCGACCTCTCGAGCTGACGCTGACGATCCCTGAGTTCACCGAAGACAGGCTCCATCGCGCGCCGTTTTTCGGCCACTGCGCCGACCATTTCTCGGAGGAGATGCTGGCGGCGCCGGATGTCGTTCAGCCGATCCGGCATATCGGCGGCTTCGTTCCGGCTCTGCTGCAAGACCGACCTTTGCTCGGAAGCCGTCAGCTTTTCCTGCAGGGACGAGATCGCTTCCTCTGGGTCGCTATCGACGAGATGCTGGACAGCCGCGTCGAAGCGGTTCTGCGAGTCGTGCGCGACTACGGCGTCCTGCCGGAAGCCCTTGAGGCGACCGCGCAGCAAGTTCAGGTTCCTTTCCTGGCGTGCAATTCTGTAAGCTTGAACTATGGTTGCCCCGATCAGCGATATTGCCATGAAGACAATAGTGCCGGTCGCGAGACGCTGCATTGCGGGCAGCGCAGCGTAGAGAGCCGACATCCTCGCGAAATCGTAACCGAATGCCTGCTGCGCAAAGAGCGCTATCACGGCCAATAAGCCTAACCAGGCAAGCACGAAGAACAGCCACATTTAAAATACCTCAGTTCAGCAAATACTGGTCCGCCTCCGCGTTGACCGTGGCGCCGCCGGATCCCGCGCCGGGACACGCCAGGTTTCCGGCGACCGGGCCGAGCCCGAGCGCGAAGGTCGAGACGATCTCAAGATGGATCAGGGCCGTGACGCCGACCGCGATAGCGTCCAGCGCTTGCGCGTAAAATACCCTGCACCAAGGCTTCTTTGCCGCCTCGGCGGTCACGCGGGTTGCGTGTCTTGCCGCCACGACAGTCCCCCTCCCTCCAGAATTAGCCGTTCTGCCGGTCGTTCCTGCAAAGACGGCCATTTCCCCGTCCATAGCCAAGATCAACTAGGTCATGGGAGTCAATGGCGCGGGGCGTCTATCCGGGCCCTACCGAAGCCATTGCGCAATGCGCGCGACGGCCTCGCGCATCTCGTCGGCCGAACGCGCGTAGGAAAAGCGGATGAACTGGCGGCCGTGGATCGGGTCGAAGTCGACGCCGGGGGTAGCCGCGACGCGGGCTTTTTCCAGCATCTCGCCGGCAAATTTGAAGCTGTCGGAGGTGAATTTGGAGACGTCGGCATAGAGATAAAACGCGCCGTCGGCGGGGAGGAATGTGTCGAGGCCGGCCTTGGGCAGGCCTTCGATCAGGATGCGGCGGTTCTCCTGATAACCGTGCTTGATCTCTTCCATCTCGGCGCGCCCCTCGAAGGCGGCCTCGGCGGCAATCTGAGACAACGTCGGCACCGAGATCGCGAGGTTTTGTTGCAGCCGCTCGATCGGCCGCACCAGCGGCTCCGGCACCACCATCCAGCCGACCCGCCAGCCGGTCATGCAGAAATATTTCGAGAACGAATTGATCACCAGCGCATCCGGCGACAACTCCGCCGCCGTCACTGCCGGAAAGGCATAGTCGAGGCCGTGATAGATTTCGTCGGAGATGAAACGGATGCCCGCGCCTTCCGCCGCCGCCATCAGGCCGGTAAGCGCCTCACGCGACATCATCGTTCCCGTGGGATTGGCCGGGCTGCCGACCAGCACGCCCTTCAGCGGTGTCTTGCGATGCGCCGATAGCAGCGCCTCGCCGGTCAGCGCGTGGCGGTTTTCACTCGAGGTCTCGATCAACACCGGCTCGCAGCCGAGCGCGGTCAGGATGTGGCGGTACGGCGGATAGCCGGGAACCGTGACCGCGACGCGGTCGCCCGGCTCGAACAGCGCAAGGAAGCCCAGGATGAACCCGCCCGACGACCCCGTGGTAATCACGACCCGCTCGGCGTCCACGGCGCAGCCGTAGGTCTCGCGGTAATGCCGCGCGATCCGTTCGCGCAGCGAGGGAATGCCGAGCGCCGAGGTGTAGTCGATCCGCCCGACGTCGAGCGCGGCGTGGGCGGCCAGAATCGCGGGCTTCGGCGCCGGCGCCGCCGGCTGCCCCACTTCCATGTGAATGACATGGCCGCCGGCTGCCTCGATGCGCGCCGCCGCCGCCATCACGTCCATCACCATGAACGGCGGAACATTGCTTCGTCCGGACGCCGTCAGCAGGCTCTTGGCGCGGTCTCTCAGTGTCGCTTCAAGCATCGATATCTGCTATCTGAGCTCGGAAAACGAGGCCCTGGTGCCCCAGACAAGCCGCATTCGGCGGCTTGTTAGGGCATATATCGTATCCAGGCCGCCGCCAATCCCTGAAGAGCGCCATGTTGCTACGCTTCGCCCTGCGCCGGAAAATGTCGAGCCTGACCGCCATCGCGACGGCGGTCGCGCTCGCCCTTGCGCCGGTGCCTGCGCTGGCGCAAGGCCGGGGCCCGCCGGTCATCCGCGATACCGAGGCCGAGCAGTTGCTGCGCGAATATACCCGCCCGATCCTGCGCGCGGCGGGGCTGGAAAAGCAAAACATCCAGATGGTCATCATCAACGAGAGCGTCTTCAACGCCTTCGTCGCGGACGGCCGGCGGATTTTCGTGAACTACGGCGCGATGATGCAGTCCGACACCCCGAACCAGATCATCGGGGTGCTGGCGCACGAAACCGGCCACTTGGCCGGCGGCCATCTCTCCAAGCTGCGCGAACAGCTGGCGGCGGCGCAGACCCAGATGATCATCGCCATGCTGCTCGGCGCCGGCGCGCTGGTCGCCGGGGCACGCGGCGGCAATAGCAATAGCGGGCTCGCCAACGCCGGCGCCGCGGCGATGTCCGCGCCGCAGGAAGTGATCCGCCGCTCCCTGCTCTCTTATGTGCGCCAGCAGGAGGAAAATGCCGACCGCGCCGGGGTAAAATTCCTCACCGCCACCGGCCAGTCCGCCAGGGGCATGTACGAGACCTTCAAGCGGTTCACCAGCGAGAGCCTGTTCGCCGCGCGCGGTTCGGATCCCTATGTGATGTCGCATCCGATGCCCGCCGAGCGCGTCGCTGCGCTGGAGGAGCTGGCGCGCACCAGTCCCTATTGGGACAAGAAGGACGATCCGGCGCTGCAATTGCGCCACGACATGGCACGCGCCAAGATCTCGGCCTTCATGGAACGGGCGGACACCGTCTACCGGCGCTATCCGCTGTCGAACGACAGCCTGCCCGCGCGCTATGCCCGCGCCATTGCGACTTACCGGCACGGCGACCTGCGCAGTGCGGTCGCCCAGATCGACGCCCTGATCCAGGGGCAGCCCAATAACCCCTATTTCTATGAATTGCGCGGCCAGGCGCTGCTGGAAGGCGGCAAGCCGGCGGAGGCCATCGCGCCCCTGCGCAAGGCGGTTCACCTATCGAATAACGCGCCGCTCATCGAGATGTTACTTGGGCAGGCGCTCGTGGCGACTAATAATAATGCCCACACTGACGAAGCGATTGCGATTCTGCGCGCGGCGGTGGCACGAGAAACCGAGGCGCCGCTCGGCTATACCCAGCTCGCGATGGCCTATGGCCGAAAAGGAGATTACGCGCAGGCCGACCTTGCTTCCGCCCAGGCGGCCTTCTTGCGCGGCGACAACAAGACCGCGCGCGATCTGGCATCGCGGGCCAAGACCCGGTTCGCGATCGGCACGCCGGGCTGGGTCAAGGCCGACGATATCGTCTCCGCCAAGCCGATGCCCGGCCAGAAGAGCAACTAGAAATAAACGGAGCCGGCGTAGCACGTTTCGCAACGCCGGCTTCCGCTGCAACTTACCCAATCAATTGGTCCAAGAGGATTTGCCAATGCCTTCGTTCCGCCTGCTCGCCGCCGCCCTGTTCGCGCTCGCACTCTGCGGGGCGCCGCCTGCAGCCACCGCGCAGAGCTTTTCCGACACCCAGCGCAAGGACATCGAAGTCATCGTCCGCAACTATCTGCTCGCCCATCCCGAAGTGCTGGAAGAGGCGATGACGGAGCTCAGCAAGCGCCAGAGCGCGGCCGAGGCCGAGAAGCATCAGGCGGGCGTTACCAAGAACGCGGAGGCGATTTTCAATTCGCCGCGCGACGTCACCGTCGGCAACAAGGCCGGCGACGTCACCATGGTCGAATTCTTCGACTACAATTGCCCCTACTGCAAACGCGCCATGACCGACATGATGGAGCTGATAAAATCCGATCCCAAGCTGAAGGTGGTGCTGAAGGAATTCCCGGTGCTCGGCCCCTCTTCCGTCGAAGCCGCCCAGGTCGCGGTCGCCGTGCACATGCAGGATGCCAGCGGCAAGAAGTATCTCGATTTTCACCAGAAGCTGCTGAACGGCAGGGGTCAGGTTGACAAAGCACGGGCGATGGCGGCCGCCAAGGAGGTGGGCGTCGACATGGCCAGGCTCGAAAAGGATCTCGCAAGTCCGGAAGTACGCGCAACGCTCGAGCAGAATTTCAAGCTCGCTGAAGCTATGGGCATGAACGGCACGCCGAGCTACGTGATCGGCAAGCAGGTGGTGATCGGCGCGGTCGGCGTCGAAAACCTGAAGGAGAAGATCGGCATCGCGCGTTGCGGCAAGGCGACCTGCTGAGGGCGGCTGCGACAGCCTGAATATTGCTTAGACGAATGAAAGGCCGGCCATCGAGCCGGCCTTTTTGTTTGCGCCGTTTTCGCGGCGATGCGGTTCATCGCGCGTTCACAAAACAAATTCGATGGAACCGGCGATCCCGCGGAACATCCGGAGTCTCCTGCCGTTGTCAGTGCGGGCAATGCAAAGACTCCGAGGAGATACCATGACCAATCGCTTTATGATTTCTGTAGCCGCAGCAGCGCTGATCGCCGGAACCGGGTTCGCCAATGCGCAGGGACCGGGACGCGACGCACCGTCGGCGGGTTCCGTCCAGCAGAGCGCGCCAGCTGAACGCGCTGCGCCATCTGCAGTTCCGATGAATCGCGACAGCACCCCGGATTCCAAGGCTTCCGACAAGGGCGCGAAGTCCACCCAGACTCAGCAGCCCAAGGGCAGCAAGAACCTGAGCGCTCAGGAAGACATGAAACCCGGCATGAAGGGCGAGAAATCGGCCCAGGACAACATGAAGGGCGAAAAGTCGAAGAGCATGAGGTCTGAGACGCAGGACAAAGGCGCCGCCAGCAAGGATATGAAGGCGGACTCGAAGGGTGCCGCCGACAGCAAGTCGCAGACGACCACCCAAGCCCCCGCCGGACAGAGCCCGTCCACGACCACCACGGGCCAGGCCGGCGCCGGCGCCAAGCTCTCGACCGAGCAGCGCACCCAGATCACCAGCGTGATCAAGGAACAGCGCGTTGCTCCGGTCACCCAGGTCAACTTCTCGATCGCGGTGGGCAGCAGGGTGCCGCGCAGCGGCGTGACCTTCCATCCTCTGCCGGCGCGCGTGGTGACGATCTATCCGGAATGGCGTGGATATGAGTTCATCCTCGTCAACGAGCAGATCCTGGTCATCAACCCGCGAACGCTCGAGATCGTAGCTATCCTGGAAGCCTGATATTCGGCGGTCGAGGTGCGTTCGGGGCGGGCAGAAATGCCCGCCCCTTTCGCGTGGCCCCATATCGGGGCCGGGAATGGGCGACCCCGCTCTATTCCTTAATTTTGGTTAACCAGCGGTTTCAGTAGCTTCCGCGCGCCTTTTTATGAACAGGATGAGGCATTTGAAAGGGGTACCGAACGGCCTAAAGGCTTCCCCTTGGGCCTGATGTTACCTATAACCCCGCCACCTACCGCAGCATTACCGGGAATTGGATGGCCGAAAGACCTGCCGAGACGATTTACGTGCTCAACGGCCCGAACCTCAATCTGTTGGGGACCCGCGAGCCCGAGACCTACGGCCATGCCAGGCTCGCCGATGTCGAGGCCCTCTGCGCGCAGACCGCTGCGCAATTCGGCATGAAGGTCGATTGCCGGCAGTCAAACCGCGAAGGCGAACTGATCGATTTCATCCATGAGGCACATGCGAAGAAGGCGGCCGGCATCGTCATCAATGCCGGCGGCTATTCGCACACCTCGATCGCGCTGCATGACGCCCTGATGGCGGTGAAGATTCCGACCGTCGAGGTGCACATCAGCAATATCTACGCCCGCGAGAGCTTCCGTCATCACTCCTTCACCGCCAGGGCCGCATTCGCAACGCTGTGCGGCTTCGGCATCGATGGCTACCGATTGGCGATCAACGGCCTTGCCGCCAGGATCGGCGCCAAGCCTAAAGCCTAAAGGCAAAAGCCTGACGCCTCCGCCCGTCACCATTCAGAAAGTTCCGGATCAAGATCATGGCGCGCCAGCCTGACGATAAGAAGACCGCAAAAATCACCAGCGACGACAGCGGGCTGATCCGCGAACTCGCGCTGCTGCTCGACGAGACCAGTCTCACCGAGATCGAGATCGAACGCGCCGGCCTGCGGGTGCGGGTCGCGCGCAACATCAGCATCGCCGCATCGATGCCGTCGCATTTCCAGGCCCCCGCTGCCGCCCCGGGCGCGGGCGCCCCGGCTCCCGTCGCCGACATCGCAAAACACCCGGGGGTCGTGCCCTCGCCGATGGTCGGCACCGCCTATTGGGCGTCCGAGCCCGGCGCCAAACCGTTCATCGAGGTCGGCACCAAGGTGTCGGTCGGGCAGACGCTCTTGATCATCGAGGCGATGAAGACGATGAACCAGATTCCATCACCGCGCGCGGGCACGGTGACGCAGATCCTCGTCGAGGACGGCCAGCCGGTCGAATTCGGCGAACCGCTCGTCATCATTGAATAAAATTCGTCAACGTCAGGCGCCGCGATGTTCGACAAGATCCTGATAGCCAATCGCGGCGAGATCGCACTGCGTATCCTGCGCGCGTGCAAGGAACTCGGCATCTCCACCGTCGCGGTGCATTCCACCGCCGACGCCGACGCCATGCATGTGCGGCTCGCCGACGAGAGCGTCTGCATCGGCCCGCCGCCGTCGAAGGACAGCTACCTCAACGTACCGGCGCTGCTGGCCGCCTGCGAAATCACCGGCGCGGACGCGGTGCATCCCGGTTACGGCTTCCTGTCGGAGAACGCCCGCTTCGCCGAAATCCTCGCCGAACACAATCTGCATTTCATCGGGCCGAAGGCCGAGCACATCCGCCTGATGGGCGACAAGATCGAGGCCAAGAAGACCGCCAAGCGCCTCGGCATCCCCGTGGTGCCGGGCTCCGACGGCGGCGTCGGCGCCGACGACGACGCCATGGCGATCGCGGAAAAGATCGGCTTTCCGGTGCTGGTCAAGGCAGCAGCCGGCGGCGGCGGCCGCGGCATGAAGGTCGCGCACTCTGCCGAAGACCTGATGCTGGCGCTGTCGACCGCTTCCAACGAGGCCAAGTCGGCATTCGGCGACGCCTCGGTCTATCTCGAAAAATACCTGCAGAAGCCGCGCCACATCGAAATCCAGATTCTTGGCGACGGCCGCGGCGGCGCCATCCATCTCGGCGAGCGCGACTGCTCGCTGCAGCGGCGCCACCAGAAGGTCTGGGAAGAAGGTCCCTCGCCGGTGCTGGCGGCGGCGGCGCGCGCCAAGATCGGCGCGACCTGCGCCAAGGCGATGCAGGATATGAAATATCTCGGCGTCGGCACCATCGAATTCCTGTACGAGGACGGCGAGTTCTATTTCATCGAAATGAACACCCGCATCCAGGTCGAACATCCCGTCACCGAGATGATCACCGACATCGATCTCGTGCTGGAGCAGATCCGCATCGCCGCCGGCGGCGAGTTGCCGGCGACGCAGGACGAGATCCAGATCATCGGCCACGCCATCGAATGCCGGATCAACGCGGAAAATCCGCAGACCTTCCGGCCCTCGCCGGGCAAGATCCAGCAATACCATCCGCCCGGCGGCCTCGGGGTGAGAATCGATTCCGCCGTCTATCAGGGCTACGTCATCCCGCCCTATTACGACTCGCTGGTCGGCAAGCTGATCGTCCATGGCAAGACCCGCGGCGAATGCTTGATGCGGCTGCGCCGCGCGCTGGACGAAATGGTGGTGGAGGGCATCGAGACCACGCTACCGCTGTTCCGCGCCCTGGTGCGGGAACCCGACATCATCGACGGCGATTACCATATCCACTGGCTCGAACAGTATCTGGCCGGCTAGCCGAGCGGCTGCCCCTGCCGAGGCTGCAAGCTAGCCTCGCCCGCCTTCGCCCTGCTATCCTGCGTCGCATGACGTCACGCGACTCCGCCTCTTTCGACATCACGCCCGAAGTGCTGCTGCGCGCCTATGCCTGCGGCATCTTCCCGATGGCCGAGAGCGCCGACGATCCGACCCTGTTCTGGGTCGAGCCGGAAATGCGCGGCGTGATTCCGCTCGACGGCTTTCGCGTCGCCTCGCGACTTAAGCGCACCGTGCGTTCCGATGTCTTCACCGTCACGGTCAACACCGCCTTCAAGGCGGTGATATCAGGCTGCGCCGCGCCGCAAGCCGGCCGCGACGACACCTGGATCAACAAACGGATCCGCGATCTCTATCTCGGGCTGCACACGATCGGGCACTGCCACAGCGTCGAGGTCTGGCAGAATGGCGACCTGGTCGGCGGCCTCTACGGCGTCAGCCTCGGCCGCGCCTTCTTCGGCGAGAGCATGTTTCATACTGCCCGCGACGCCTCCAAGGTGGCGCTGGTGCATCTGGTAGCGCGGCTGATCGAAGGCGGCTTCGAACTGCTCGACACCCAATATGTCACCGAGCATCTGCGCAGCTTCGGCGCGGTCGAGATCTCGCGGCGGCGCTATACCGCGCTGCTCGACAAGGCGATCAAGGGCGGCAACGCCGATTTCCTGAAGCTGCCGGTGGACCGGCCCGTCAGCGGTGCCAGGGCGCTGGAGATCATCGCAGCGCGCGGTTAGCTCCGCAGCGATCTCGGCTAATTCCCGAACAGTCCGCCGAACAGGCCGCCGGGCCGCTGCTGCGGAGGGGGCGGCGGCGGGGGCTGCTGCTGGAATTGCGGCTGCGGCGGCGGCGATGAACGCTGGACCTGCTGCTTCGGCGGGGCACGCTTCTGCGGCGGCGGCGGTGGCGGCGGTTTCACCACCTCGGGCGCTGCGGTCACGATGGTGGTTTCCGGACCTTTGCAGTCGGTCAGCCAGATGTCGTAGATCGGATGCTCGACGCCGTGCAGGCCGGGGCTCGCGGCATACATCCAGCCGGAGAAAATCCGCTTCACCTCGCCCTGCAGCGTGATCTCGTCGACCTCGACGAAGGCATCGGTGTTGGCGGCCTCGGTGGCGGGGCGCGTGTAGCAGGCGTCGGTTTTCACCCGCAGCGCGCCGAACTGGACGGTCTCGCCGATATCCTCGTCGAAATTGATGATGCGCCCGGTGATCTTGTCGAGCCCGGAGAAGCTCGCCTTCTTGTTGACGATCTTCTGCGCCGGCGGCTCGGTGACCACTTCGTCGCCGGGTTGCAGCGAGGCCGGCGACTGCGGCACGCCCTTAGGCTGGCGCTGTCCCGGCGGCAATCCCGGCAGCGGAGCGGCACCGGGCTGCGGCGGCGCCACCGCAATGCCGGGCTGGGTATTCTGGGGGATGACGGTGGTGCCGGGCGGCGGCGCCAAGGGCTGCGACTGCACCGACCCGGGGGGCGGCACGCCCTGCCCCGGCGGCGGCCGGTTGGGGGTCGGAAGCAGACGGCCCCGCGGCAGCTCAGGCACTTCCTCGTCGTCGTCGAACTGCGGCTGATTACCGCGCGGAATGGCGCCGGGCGGGCGCGGTGCGGGATCGGAAAAGATATTGCCGATCTGCGCGCGCGCCGGCGGCGCAAGCGAGATCGTCGTGGCGGCCACCAGGGCCGCAAGACCGGTCAGGGCAATGGTTCGAAACATCTCGCAGCTTTAACAGGCGAATCGGGCCAGCGACATCCTACAGACCTGTCCGCCGCTCGCAGGGGCTCCGGTTAACACGGCGAATACGGCGGGGAAAGGGCGGTTTGCCGCTCCTTCGCCCCACTGGTCAGCCCCTGCCACAAATGAAATAGTCGCGCCCGGCGAACGTTTGCGCGGGCCACCGCGCCGAACCAGCAGAAATCCGGGACAACCGGAGCAGAAGAGGAAACACCAGACATGACCGATCGAATTCGGCTGGACGGCAGGGTCGCCGTTGTCACGGGGGCAGCCGGCGTCATTGGAACCGCAACCATGCGGCTCTTGGCCGAACGCGGCGCCCGCCTGGTCGCGGTCGACCGCAGGGAGCAGGACCTCAAGACCGCCATCAAGGGCCTGCCCGCCTCGGCGCAGGCGCTGACCGTCACCGCCGACGTCACCGATGAGGATGAGGTCGCAGGCTATGTCCGCGCCGCGATCGAAAAATTCGGCACCATCGACGCCTTCTACAGCAACGCCGGCATCGAGGGCGACATCAAGCCGATATCAGAATATTCGCTGGAGAGCTTTCGCCGCGTGCTCGACGTCAACGTGGTCGGGGTGTTTTTGGGGATGAAGCACGTCCTGCCTGTGATGCTGAAGCAGAACAAGGGCAGCATCATCAACACCGCCTCGATCGCCGGCCTGATGGGATCGCCGCACATCGCGGTCTACAGTGCCAGCAAGCACGCGGTGATCGGGCTGACCAAGAGCGCTTCGTGGGAATGCACCGGCACCGGCGTGCGCGTCAATTGCGTCTGCCCCGGCCTGATCGACAGCCGGATGCTGAGCACCATCCTGCAGGGCCGCAGCCCCGGCAACGCGCCTCCCCCGAACGACAAGATCGTCGACCGGATTCCGGCGCGGAGACTGGGACAAGCCTCTGAGGTCGCCTCCATCGTGGCCTTCCTGGCGTCCGACGAAGCAAGCTATGTTTCCGGATCGGCCTACACCGTCGATGGCGGGCGCACCGCCGCTTAGGTTTTTCCGTCATTCCGGGATGGTCCGAAGGACCAGACCCGGAATCTCGAGATTCCGGGTTCGATGCTGCGCATCGCCCCGGAATGACCCCTAC
>JBAQER010000952.1:0-2856 GCA_049286845.1 Bradyrhizobium sp. | reverse complement strand
TTCATGGCCTCCATGACCGAGCGGGACTCCGGGGTCTGGTCGATGCCGGTCACGATCAAGCCGGCCGGCTTCTGCGCCTGGAACAGCCGCAGCAGTTTTTCCTCCTGCAGGATGCTGTAGCGCGTATTGGCAAGCTGGATGCTGTAGCGGCTGCCCTCAGAGGCGTCGTAGATGCCGCGCAGCACGTCGGAGAACACGTTGTTGGTGAGGGACGGGATCAGGACACCGATGACTTCGGTGCGCTGCGAAGCAAGCGCACGCGCCGCGAGGTTCGGCACGTATCCCAGTTCCTTCGCCGCACTCGCCACCCGTTCCCGCTTGCTGATCGACAGCGCTTCGGGATTTCTGAAAAATCGCGAAGCGGTGATCGGGCTTACCCCCGCAAGTTTGGCAACTTCTGTGAGCCGGATTTCGCCAGACTTCGCCCGTTTCCGTTCCATGATGCGCTCATATCACAACAATTCCGGCAATTGAACAAAGATTGACAGCGCTACCAACGGATTGCTAATGAGATTTGAATTGCAGACAATGCCCAATCAGGTTCGACTTCCGCGTCGAAGTTGAGAACAGAGCAGCGACGGCTCATGCTGTACGATGCCGGGAAACATGGAGGGAATTACATGTCGTCGGTGCAGATTCGCGACGTGCGGAAGTCATTTGGCGGCTTTGAGGTCCTGCACGGTGTGACGATCCCGATCGAGGACGGCGCCTTCGTGGTTCTGGTCGGCCCCTCCGGTTGCGGCAAGTCGACCTTGCTGCGGATGCTCGCGGGCCTCGAAAACATCACCTCCGGTACGATTTCGATCGGCGACAAGGTCGTCAACAATGTCCAGCCCAAGGAGCGGGACATTGCGATGGTGTTCCAGAACTATGCGCTCTATCCGCATATGACGGTGGCCGACAACATGGGCTTCTCGCTGAAGCTGCGCGGCGCGAACGCGAACGAAATTTCCACCGGCGTCAAGCGCGCCGCGGAAATCCTTGACCTGACGCCGCTGCTCGATCGCTTTCCGCGGCAATTGTCCGGCGGGCAGCGCCAGCGCGTGGCGATGGGCCGCGCCATCGTGCGCGACCCACAAGTCTTCTTGTTCGACGAGCCCTTGTCCAACCTCGACGCCAAGCTGCGCGTCGCGATGCGCACCGAAATCAAGGAACTGCATCAGCGGCTGAAGACCACGACGGTCTACGTCACCCACGACCAGATCGAGGCCATGACCATGGCCGACAAGATCGTGGTGATGCATGACGGCATCGTGGAGCAGATGGGCACACCGCTCGAGCTCTATGACAAGCCGGACAACCAGTTCGTCGCGGGCTTCATCGGTTCGCCGGCGATGAATTTCCTCAAAGGCAAGGTGAAGTCGAACGGCACCGCCGGGTTCGAGGGACCGAACGGGGTCAAGCTTCCGCTCGCCTCGGCGCCCGCCAATTCCGAAGGCCGGCCCGCGGTGTACGGCATCCGGCCTGAGCACTTCACCATCGCGGACGATGGTGCGGAGGCCGAGATCGTGGTGGTCGAGCCGACCGGCTCGGAAACCCAGGTCTTCGCCAAACTCGGCGGCGAACAGGTCGTCGCCGTGTTCCGCGAGCGTCATCAATTCAATCCGGGCGACAAGATCCGGTTGAAGCCGGATCCAACGCTCGTGCATCTGTTCGACGAGACTACCGGGAAGCGACTGAACGCCTAAAAAACATAATCAAATTCAAAAGGAGGATCGACTATGCAAGACTTTACTCGCCGCACTTTACTTCAGGGCGGCACCGCGCTTGCCGCGGCCGGCGCACTTACCGGGCCAGCTCTTCTTGATTTTGCCAAGGCCTGGGCGCAGGCGTCGCCGTGGAAGCCGGAGAAGGGCGCCAAGCTCACCGTGATGCGCTGGAAGCGCTTCGTGCCGGCCGAGGACGATGCCTTCAACGCCATGGTCGCAGCCTTCAAGGCCGCCACCGGCACCGAGATGAACGTCTTCAGCGAGTCCTTCGAGGACGTGCAGCCGAAGGCTTCCGTTGCGGCCAACACCGGGCAGGGTCTGGATCTCGCCTGGGGCCTGCACACGCTGCCGCAGCTATTTCCGACCAAAGTGCTGAAGATGAACGACGTCGCCGACTATCTCGGCAAGAAGTATGGCGGATGGACCGATGCGGCCGCCGTTACCTGCAAGCAGGGTAACGACTGGCTCGGCATTCCCGTCGCCACCATCGGCGGCTACATGACCTACCGCAAATCGGCCATGGAAAAGGCCGGCTTCAAGGAATTCCCGAAGGACTTCCCGGGCTTCCTCGAATTGTGCAAGGCGCTCAAGAAGAACAACACGCCGGCCGGCATGGCGCTCGGTCACGCCTCGGGCGATGCCAACGGCTGGCTGCACTGGATGCTGTGGGGCCACGGCGCCTACACGGTCGACAAGAACGACAAGGTCATCATCAATTCGCCGGAGACGGTGAAGGCGCTGGAATACACCAAGGCGCTGTCCGACACCTTCATTCCCGGCACCGCGTCGTGGAACGACGGTTCCAACAATAAGGCGTTCCTGTCGGGTGAGCTCTATTGCACCGCCAACGGCATCTCGATCTACGTCGCCGCCAAGGACGATCCGACCAAGAAGGAACTTACCGAGGATACCTATCACGCGCTGTATCCGGTCGGGCCGATCGGCAAGCCGACCGAACTGCAACTCACGGTTCCGATCCTGGCGTTCAACTTCACCAAGTATCCGAACGCGGCGAAAGCCTTCGTCGCCTTCATGCTGGAGAAGGAAAGCTACGATAAGTGGCTGAGCGGCGCGCGCGGCTATCTGACCCATACGCTCAACGCCTACGACAACTCGCCGGTCTGGACCGCCGACCCGAAGAACCAGG
>JBAQER010000951.1:0-1843 GCA_049286845.1 Bradyrhizobium sp. | reverse complement strand
CATTCCCAATTCAAGAACATCATGCACCGCAAGGGCCGGCAGGACGCCCAGAAATCGAAACTGTTCAGCAAGCTGGCGCGGGAAATCACCGTCGCCGCCAAGATGGGCGCGCCCGATCCCAGCATGAACGCCCGGCTGCGCGCCGCGATCATCTCCGCCCGCCAGGAGAACATGTCGAAGGACTCGATCGAGCGCGCGGTGAAGAAGGCGACCGGCAGCGAAGGCGAGAACTACGACGAGATCCGCTACGAGGGCTATGGGCCGGGCGGCGTCGCCGTGATCGTCGAGGCGCTGACCGACAACCGCAACCGCGCGGCTTCCGACATCCGCTCCTATTTCACCAAGTCCGGCGGCAATCTCGGGGAAACCGGCTCGGTCTCCTTCATGTTCGACCGCACCGGCATCATCGAATACGACGCCAAGGTCGCCTCCGACGACGCGATGCTGGAAGCGGCGATCGAGGCCGGCGCCGATGACGTGATCTCGAGCGAAAGCGGCCACGAGATCTACGCCTCGCAGGAAACCTTCCGTGACGTCGCCAAGGCGCTGGAGGCGAAATTCGGCGAAGCCCGCAAGGCGGCGCTGACCTGGAAGCCGCAGAACACCGTGCCCGTCGATGACGAGACCGGCGAGAAGCTGTTGAAGCTGATCGATCTCCTCAACGAGCATGACGACGTGCAGAACGTCTACGCCAATTTCGAGGTTTCCGACGCGCTGGTCGCTAAAATGGGCGGGTGATGCGGTCGCGTGTGTCCCGGACGCTTGAGTCCGGGCGCGCGCCTCAATCGCATTTGTGTTGCAGCGGCGTGTCCTTGCCGTTGCCGGTGAATTTGCCGTCCTTGACGCTGTAGTCGCCCTTGGCGTTGTAGTTGTACATCGCCTGAACGACGCCGGTCCGAATTCGCTTCAAGGCGAAGGTCCGGTCTTGCTCGCCGACGGCTATTTCGCGGAAGAAAATCTTCAGCTCCAGCCAGTCCTCGGGCGTAATCCTTGCTGCCTTGATCTTGTCGCTACTGGAGTCGTCACCGAAATTTCGGTAGTGAAAAACACTCCCGTCTGGTTTCGCAATGTATCGCAGCTTGGCCGCCGTGCCCTTGCCGGCGGCCGCTTCGCAGCTGACCGACCACGCCCCCATCAGCCCCCATTTGGTCATCGTGGCGGCGACCGTCTCCGCCCGGGCGGAGCCGGAAGCCAGGCTCAGAAAAACCACCAGAAAAACGATCTTTTGCATAATCCCCTCCTGCATAATCCCCTCCCACAAGGCCTGAATATCTTAGGCGGACTTTGATCACTCCGGAACCGTCTGAAGATTGAAAGTTTCGGTTGCCGGCTGGGGATTGTCTGCTTTCGCCGACGATGTCGGCCCACAGGCTGTTTCGCCTGAAAGCCTCCGGCGGTATCAATATCCCATGACACAGCCGCCGATTCGCCAACCCGTCCGTATCCTTGGCATCGATCCGGGCCTGCGCCGCACCGGCTGGGGCGTGATCGAGATCGACGGCAACCGGCTGACCTTCGTCGGCTGCGGTTCGGTGGAACCATCCGACAGCCTGCCGCTGGCGAGCCGGCTTTTGGCGATTCATGAGGGCCTTGCCGCCGTGCTCGGCGACTTGAAGCCGGTCGAAGCCGCGGTCGAACAGACCTTCGTCAACAAGGACGGCGTCGCCACCCTGAAGCTCGGGCAGGCGCGCGGGGTCGCGATGCTGGCGCCGGCGATGTTCGGCATCCCCGTGGCGGAATACGCGCCCAACCAGGTGAAGAAGACCGTGGTCGGCGCCGGCCATGCCGACAAGAACCAGATCCTGATGATGCTCAAGATACTGCTGCCCAAGGCCGAACCGAA
>JBAQER010000950.1:0-4303 GCA_049286845.1 Bradyrhizobium sp. | reverse complement strand
CATAAAGTCATCGCCGATCCTGGCCTGAATTGTCTTTGCCGCTGAGATATCGGTTTCGCTGCCGGCCTTGTCGCCCTTCTTCAGCTTGGCGAGCCCACGTCCATAGAGCGCGCTCGCGAGCTTCGGGTCGGTTCGCAGCGCAGAATCATAATCATCGATAGCCGCGTCGAGCTGACCCATCTTCAGGCGGATCAGCCCACGCGAGTCATATGTCTCGGCGTTGTCCGGTCCCGACTGAAGCGCCCTATTGCAGTCCTCCAGCGCCGCCTGCAACGCACCGAGGATAGCGCGGGTCCAACAGCGTCCGCTCCACACGGCTTTCAAATCAGGCTCAAGGCGAATGGCCTCGTCATAGTCCCGCGCCGCACGATCGTACTCGTTCTTCTTCAGGTAGATTCCGGCACGGTTGGCAAAGGCTCTGCCGTAGTCGGGATTGAGCTTGATCGCCTCCTCGAGAGATTTGATCGCGAGGTCGTATTCGCCCTTGCTCACGTAAACTGCACCGCGGTTGTTGAAGGGCTTGGCGTAAGCCGGATTGAGCTTGATCGATTGATCGAAATCCTGGATGGCGCGGTCGTGGTCTCCCTTCGCGACATAGGCATTGCCACGATTGTTGTGGGCGATAGCCAAGGCAGCCGTCGTCGCTTGACCCGAATCGATGAGCGCCGTGCAAGCATTAATCCGGGATTCGAGCGACGTGCGATCCGAGCCGTTGCACAGCGCAATGTTCTCGAGATTCGGGGTCTGCGCCGCCGCCGGCTGCCCGAGCAGCACCAAGATGAGTATGGGCGCCGTGCCGTGGACGATACGTCCGCTTGCACAAAATTCCATATCAGGCTTCCGATTCTGGAATTAGGGAATATGCGGTCGTTGATTTATGGCGGTTGAGCGTTGCACGCACGCCCGGATTTGTCTGACTGACAAGCTGCTCCTACCGAGAACGGCTCGCGCCTCACGACAGCCCTAGCACCCCCGACAGATGTTCAAATTTGACTTGGGATGGGGCTTTTGTTCGGGTTGCTGCGCCGCGGCAGGGGTCCCGGATCTTTTCGTGAGCTTGCTTTTTCCCTCCTCAATAAGAGTAGAAAATTTGACCGTCCCATCGTCCAAAATTTCGACGTGTGGCGTAGTACCTCGAACCCCCACAGTCGCGACAGGGGTGTCAATCTTCATGTCACCAGTCGTCGCTATTTTTCCGGCAACAAAAGTAATCGTTCCCTTGGTCAGACTTAACAAGGTCGAGTTGGACTTCCCGTTTGGGTCGTACACGAACTCGTCCAAAGCCATGCGAGCGCTGTTCGACAGATTGAACGAGGAGCCATCGGCGAAGTTAATGCCGACCCGGCCGTCAGCGCCGGTCGCGACCACGTCGCCCAGATAGACGAGATCACCAGCCTTCGCCTGACCGGCTTGACTGGCGGAACTTGCCTGAATGACCCTCGCACTCGCACGCTCAATTGTGACCGCGCCCGTGGCGGTAACAATTCTTCCAATGGGTTTCAATGCGAGATCCTGCACAGCGGGTATGGCGGAACCGCGCTGCGCTTGAGCCGGAGCAGGGAAAAAACCGGCTACCGCCAGAACGAAACTTGTCACCAATACGGCAATCGTATGTGTGCACATGATCCCCCCTTCTGAGAAGATCAGTCAGCATGGCTGCCCATTCGGTTCTTCGAACCGTGGACCAAGGCCATAAAAACATATGATCACATAATTTCAGGTCAATGGCTATTGCAAACTGCCGCCCTCCGATTATAGACAAAAAACGCAGCAAAAATTGAGTACCCCAAAATCGCAAGTTGACTACACCATCCTTATTCGCGAGGCTGGCGCACTGGCACCGAAGAGCGTCACATTCACATTCGCTATATTCAAGAACTCCAGCGAGTTCTGACAGGAAAGTACCGCGCCTCGCGACGGGACGATAGCAATTCCTGCTACCTCGACATCGCGTTGAACGCGCCGCCTTTCTGATCAGGCTGGAATATTTGGATCAGGACGTTGCGGCAGGCTAGCCTGCCAGCGCCAAGTATTTAGACGTCCAGGCGCGGGCAAAGCTAGACCAAGAAAACTGTGGCACCGCGCTAGACCTGAGTACTCGGCAGGCGAGGTCGAAGCCAATGTTCGTTGTGTCCCGCCTCGAGTCCGGAGAGGAAGGTAAGGCCGTCGTGGCCCTCCTTCCCCAAGTCATCGGCAATATTCAGACCGCAATCGGCTGCGGCACCCTCAGGCGTGCGAGCGGCATTACCGTTCAGGTCATGGTTGGTGATCCTGTTTGCCAGGGTGACGTGATCGAGACTGCAGCCGGCGGGCGGATCGGAATTCGCTTCATCGACGGCACGGTGTTCATCCTATCCTGCAGCACTCGCGTTGTACTGAACGAATTCGTCTGCGACTCCACCGGCACCTCGCATTCGGCCCTGTTCGGGGTGACCAGAGGAGCCTTTGCCTTCATTGCCGGCCAGCTGGCAAAGACCGGCTGCCTCAGGGTGGAAACGCCTTTTGGAAGCATTCGGGGCCGTGCCCATACCGGTGGGATCGGCATGCTGTCGCTCACAGCGCTGATCTTCTCGGCGATGAAGGAAGTTCAGGCCGCTGACCCGAACGTCACATTCCTGGACGACGACATCATAACATACAAGGATCTGGAGCACGGCACATTCGAGCTCGTAACCAAGGAGGCGGTCCCGCGACATTTCTTCGTTGAAGATCCTGGAGCAACAATCGTCCTGCGCCCGCAGGGTTCCACAATCAGCGTGAACCAAATCACAAATACTGCCACGCGAATGGCGGAATTGCAGGCGGCCCAGCAGGAGGCGCTCGCCACCTTCGCGAAAGGACCGGGGTCAACCGGGTCGAGCACACCCCCTTTCGTCAATCCGCTGCCGCTGCAGCCAATCAATTTCATTCAGACTGACGGCTCCTCCCCGGCGCAAAATTCGCTCCCGCCGCTCCCGTGGATCTTCGTCTCGGTCCCTGAGATCATCTTCGGACGTCTGCCGCCCCCACCGCCGACACTAAATGCTTTGACAGGGCCGACCGAAGTCGACACCGTGGCGTTTGACGTCTTCGCTGCGACGAACGGCACTTTCGTTGCCAGCAGTCCCAATAGCGGCGCCACACTGATTTACGGCATCAGCGGGGGGACCTCCGGCACCACAGTGCTGGGTGGGGTGACATATGATGTGTCGAATACCGGTCCCTACGGGACGCTTTACGTCAACAGCACTACCGGAGCCTATACTTTTGTTCCGAATAGTGGCGCGATCAATGCGCTGACGACGCCCACGACCACGAGTTTTATTGTCACGGTGTCGGACGGCACGCTCTCGGCCGATCAGACCTTCACGATCGCCATCAACGGCACCAACGATGCGGCCATCATCTCCGGCACCGCGACCGGCTCAGTGATCGAGGCTGGTGGCGCCGCCAATGCCACGCCCGGCACGCCGACCGCGACCGGAACGCTCACCGACATCGATGTCGACAATGCGCCCAACACCTTCACGGCGGTTAGCTCGCCGACCGCGAGCGCGGGCGGCTACGGCACCTTCACAATGACGGCGGCCGGCGTTTGGACCTACACCCTCAACAACGCCGACAGCGCGGTGCAGTCGCTCGACGTCGGCGGCACGCTGACCGATACCTTCACGGTCACGACCGTGGACGGCACCGCCCAGGTAGTGACGATCACCATCAATGGCAGCAACGACGCGGCCATCATTGCCGGCGCCACGACCGGCTCGGTGATTGAGGCCGGCGGCGTTGCCAATGCCACGCCCGGCACGCCGACCGCCACCGGCACGCTCACCGACACCGATGTCGACAATGCGCTCAACGTCTTCACCGCGGTTGGCTCGCCGACCGCGAGCGCCGGTGGATACGGCACCTTCACGATGACGACGGCTGGCGTATGGACCTACACGCTCAGCGACGCCAGCAGCGCGGTGCAAGCGCTCAACGTTGGCGGCACGCTGACAGATACCTTCACGGTCACGACCGTGGACGGCACCGCCCAGGTAGTGACTATCACCATCAATGGCAGCAACGACGCGGCCATCATTGCCGGCACCACGACCGGCTCGGTGATCGAGGCCGGCGGCGCTACGCTTGGCACGCCGATCGCGACCGGCACACTCACCGACACCGACGTCGACAATGCACCCAATGCCTTCACGGCGGTTACGTCGCCAAAAGCGAGCGCCGGCGGCTACGGCACCTTCACGATGACGGCGGCTGGCCTGTGGATCTACACACTCGACGACGCCAACAGCGCGGTGCAAGCGCTCAACGTTGGCGCCGC
>JBAQER010000949.1:0-13914 GCA_049286845.1 Bradyrhizobium sp. | reverse complement strand
GATATTGCAGTTTGCAAAGTTAGAGAACAATCCTCGATTGGACCCTATCAGCCGTTGAATATAGGCTTGTACAACCTCAAGCTTGGCGACCGTGCTGTAGCGATCGGTTATCCCAAAATGAGGAATATTCGATTAGGCGGCGATGATTATCAGCCTGAATTAGTTGTTTCCGTTGGCTCCGTAACAACCATTCACCCGGACAACATAACCGAGAGGCAAAACTCAACACCGGGACCCAACTTCGAATTCAACGCAAGAATTCCGGGCAAAATGAGCGGCAGCCCTATTTTGGTTGGCGGGGGTATCATAACGAAGGGAGTCGTCAGCCGTAGTTTGGGCAGCAACGATAATCACGCCAGCGGATGTTTGATCGCGCCCATGATGAATTTGCCATTAGTCGGCGACAAAAGCCTGCTGGATTTGATGAATAGTGGAAACGAAGGAATAGCTAAATTCCTGGGACCGGGTCTTTAGTGGGGCAATGGCATTGCGCGTCAGGGCGAGAAATCGCACCGCGCCAGAACGCAGCCCTGTTGCGCAGGTTGATTTGTGCGGCTTCATATTCGGCAGCCCGTAGGATAGGTGGAGCGCAGCGGTAACCCATCGCGAACGGCCGTATGCGGTGCAGCGGGGCTATGGGTTTCGCAAGGGCTCAACCCATCCTACAGCCCGCGTCTTGCGCTGACGCGGCCATGGATTATGGTTGCGGCCGACCGCATCTCGCGGTGTGAGCCGGAACCTGCTTATGACCCAGCCCGTTGCCAAACGCTTCCCGACGCCCGCCATCGACAAGCTGCCCGACGATATCCGTACCCGCATCCTCGGGGTGCAGGAAAAATCCGGCTTCGTGCCGAACGTTTTCCTGACGCTGGCCTACCGTCCCGACGAATTCAGGGCGTTCTTCGCCTATCACGACGCGCTGATGGAGAAGGACAGCGGTCTCACCAAGGCCGAACGCGAGATGATCGTGGTGGCGACCTCGAGCGCCAACCAGTGCCATTATTGCGTGATCGCGCACGGCGCCATCCTGCGCATCCGCGCCAAGAACCCGCAAATCGCGGATCAGATCGCCGTCAACTACCGCAAGGCGGATATCACGCCACGCCAGCGCGCCATGCTCGACTTCGCGATGAAGGTGAGCACCGAGGCCAACAGGGTTTCGGAAGCGGATTTTGCCGCGGTCGCCAGCCACGGCTTCAGCGACGACGACATCTGGGACATCGCCGCGATTGCGGCGTTCTTTGCGCTGTCGAACCGGATGGCGAACGTCACCGCCATGCGCCCGAACGATGAGTTCTATATGATGGGACGGCTGCCGAAATAAGCCGGCCTTTTTGCACAGGAGAATACCGTCTTGCTCGATTGGCCTGAGATCATCCTGCGCCTTGGCGTCGCCACGCTCGCCGGCGGGCTGATCGGTCTTAACCGCGATCTTCAGGGCAAGCCGATCGGCCTGAAGACGCTCGGCTTGGTGGGGCTTGCCACCGCCATGGTCGTGATGCTGGCCGATCCCTCCGGCGACAGCAGCGGAATTTCCGATGCCTCCAGCAGAATCATCCAGGGCATCCTGACCGGCATCGGTTTTCTCGGCGCCGGCGTCATCGTCCGCGCCGAGCATCATTTCCGGGTTCGCGGGCTGACCAGTGCCGCCTGTACCTGGCTCGCGGCGTGCGTCGGCATTGCCTGCGGCGTCGGGCAATGGCGGATTGTCACCATCGCCGTCGTGATTGCGCTGGCGTTGCTCACCGTCGGCCGCCGGCTCGAGCGCTGGCTGCATCGCACGCTCGGCGGCAAGGACGAGCCATCGCACAAATCTCCCGCCCCGCCGGCAGATGCGCCGCCGGCCTGACGGCGATACGGCAGGACCCGCGCCAGATCCACCGCAGGTTCCGCGCAGGCGTCGATTGCCGCATCCATGCCATGCCAACATTTTCGGTGAGACGCGCGGCGGGTCGTGCTAAACGAGATCGGCGCCTCCCGGAGCTGGCAGCAGTGAACACCCAGCAGCCCATCACCTCGGATGAAGAGCATCGCGTGCTCAAATTCCGGCCGCGCACCCTGGCCCATCCGCCGGGTCAGCGGGGAGAGCCGGGCAAGCAGGCCCACAACGACCCCGGCCGGCCGCAGCCCGAGCACCTGTCGCGTTTCCAGCGGGGCCGGGAGGAATCGGACGATTTCCGCCATCGCATGCTGGCCAACCTCGCGGCCTTTGCCTTCACCGTAGCGCTGACGGCGATCGGAATTTGGCTCGCGATGAGCATCGCCGATCTGCGCAAGACCCAGGATTGCGTGCTTATGGGGCGGCGCGATTGCGCCCATATTTCGACGCCGCGCATCTAGAGCCTTTTCCGTTCCGATTGAATCGGAACGGGGCTCTATCTTTTTGTTTTGACGCGTTTTCTTCACGCGAACCGGTATCCACTTCGCTTGAAAACGCTCTAGTATTTTTAGCGCTTTCGGGCCGTTTCGCCCGCAAATCCGAGCCCGACGGCAGCCCGCCTCCATTGAACTCAGGGCCTCGCTCCGATATACGGGCACTCGACTCCGGCTGGGGGATCGGGCATTCCGGGGCGCCGCATCCACATCCCATGCCGTTCCGGAATTTATCTCCAATATATCAAAGGCTTAATGATGTCTTCTACATTCGATCAGATCGCCACGATCATCGCTGAAACCTGCGACATCCCGCGCGACACGATCACGCCGGAGAGCCACGCCATCGATGATCTGGGGATCGACAGCCTGGACTTTCTCGACATCGCGTTTGCAATCGACAAGGCGTTCGGGATCAAGATGCCGCTGGAGAAGTGGACCCAGGAGGTCAACGACGGCAAGGCCACCACCGAACAGTATTTCGTGCTGAAGAATCTCGCCGCGCGCATCGACGAACTGGTTGCGGCCAAGAGCACGGGCGCTTAATCGCCCGCCATGCAACTTGATTATTTTCAGCTGATTGACCGCATCGTCGACCTCAACCTCGACGAGAAGAGAATCACGGTCGAGGCCCAGGTCCCTCAAACGCACACCATCTTCGAGGGGCACTTTCCGGGCTTTCCGATCATGCCCGGTGTCCTGCTCACCGAAGCGATGGCGCAAAGTTCCGGCTGGCTGTTGCTCGGCGTGATGAAGTTCGAGCGCATGCCATTCCTGGCGATGGTGAAGGAAGCCAAGATGCGGGGGTTCGTGAGTCCCGGTCAGCTGTTGACGATCGAAGCCAGGATCGAGCACGAAGGCTCGGGTTTTGCCGTCACGTCCGCCAAGGCACGCGTCGGCACCGAGCTGAAATGCAGCGCCGACCTCACCTTCCGCCACATCCCCTTCCCCGATCCCGCCTTGCGCGTCCACATGGACGCGATGGCCCTCAAGATCGGATTTCCCATGCAGGCGATTACGCAATGACTGAGCCGAAGGAAGCCTGGATCACCGGTATCGGTATCGTGTCGTCGCTCGGCGAAGGCCTCGACGCGCATTGGGATGCCCTCAACAACCGGCGCATCAATGTCGACGACAAGCGCTTTGCGCCCTACATCGTCCACCCGCTGGCGCCGGTCAGCTTCGATGCGCAGATCCCGAAAAAAGGCGACCAGCGGCAGATGGAGGCCTGGCAGCGCATCGGCACCTATGCCGCCGGGCTTGCGCTGGATTCCGCCGGGGTCAAAGGCAATCAGGAAATCCTCGGGCGAATGGACATGATCGTCGCGGCCGGCGGCGGCGAACGCGATGTCGCGGTCGACATGGCGATTCTGAACGCCGATGCAAAGGGCAATTCGGCTCCCGGCTTCCTCAACGAACGGCTGATGAACGATCTGCGGCCGACGCTTTTCCTGGCGCAACTTTCAAACCTGCTCGCCGGCAATATCGCCATCGTTCACGGCGTTTCCGGCACGTCGCGCACCTTCATGGGCGAGGAAGCCGCAAGCATCGACGCGGCGCGGATCGCGCTGGCGCGGATCGCTTCGGGTCAAAGCGACATCGCGCTCATCGGCGCGGCTCACAACGGCGAACGGCCGGACCTGCTGATCCTCTACGAATTCGGCGACTTCAATCTCAAGGACAAATTCGCCCCGGTATGGGCGCGCGACAAGCACAGCGGCTTTGCCCTCGGCTCGGCGGGTGTCTTTCTGGTCATCGAATCCAGGGCACACGCGGAAGCGCGCGGCGCCAAGCCCTATGCGAAGCTGACCAACGTGGTCGCCGACCTGGCGCAACGCAAGCAGCCGGGCGCGGTGACGAAATCGCTGGAAGCGCTGTGGTCAAAGCTCGGCATCGGCGGCGGCAATGATGCGCTGATCACCGGCGCGACCGGGGTCGAACCCGTCACGTCGGAGGAACGGGCGTTCCTGAGCCGGCACAAGGGTTGCGCGGTGCGGGCGACCGGAACGTCGTTCGGCCACACGCTGGAGACCCAGTTTCCTCTCGGCATTGCACTGGCGGCGCTGTCGCTGTCGCGCGGCGCGCTGTTTCCGCCCAACGATCCGACCGGCCTGGAGGTTGAAATGTCCAAGCCCCCGACCCAGATTGTAGTGGTTGGGGCCGGTCACTGGCAGGGCGAGGGCATGGCCCTGGTCGAGTCCATCAAGTAGCGACGGCGCGGGATCGACGGGGAAATCATGGCAGCACCACGCGACAAATTCGGCAGACCGATCGTCGTCGTTACCGGAATGGGCATCGTCACTTCGCTCGGCGCCGGCAAAACCGACAACTGGAAGAAGCTCACCGCGGGCGAATCCGGCATCCGGACCGTCACGCGCTTTCCGATCGATGGCTTGAAATCGACAATGGCCGGAACGGTCGATTTTCTCACCGTCGAGCCGTTTTCGTCGACCGGTCTCACCGAGCGCCTCGCCGATGTAGCCACCGAAGAAGCCCTCGAACAGTCCGGCATCGGTCGCAAGGGTGATTTTCCAGGACCGCTGTTTCTGGCCGTGGCGCCGGTCGAGGTCGAGTGGCCGCAGCGGCTGGAAGTCGGGCGCGCGGTCGGGACAACCGACTTCGACTACAACGACATCCTGCGCGTCAGCGGCGGTGGAAAGTTCGCGCCGTATCATCATCGCTTCATGTTCGGCTCGGTGGCTAGCCACCTGGCCGAGAAGTTCGGCACCAAGGGTTCGCCGATTTCGCTTTCGACCGCATGCGCCTCCGGCGCCACCGCCATCCAGCTCGGCGTCGAGGCCATCCGCCGCGGCGAAACTGACGCCGCGCTGTGCGTGGCGACCGATGGTTCGGTGAATCCGGAAGCCATGGTTCGCTTTTCGCTGCTGTCGGCGCTGTCGACCCAGAACGACCCGCCGCAGGCCGCCTCCAAGCCGTTCTCGAAGAACCGTGACGGTTTCATCATGGCGGAAGGCGCCGGTACGCTGGTGCTCGAGAGCTACGAAGCGGCCGTCGCACGCGGCGCGCCGATTCTCGGTGTTCTCGTCGGCTGTGGTGAATTGACCGACTCGTTCCATCGCACCCGATCGAGCCCCGACGGCAAACCGATCATCGGCTGTGTCCGCAAGGCGTTGGCGGATGCCGGCATGACGACCGAGCAGATCGACCACATCAACGCGCACGGCACCGCGACGCCGGAAAACGACAAGATGGAATATGTCGGCATCTCCGCCGTGTTCGGCGAGCGTGCCAAGCAAATTCCGGTATCGTCGAACAAATCGATGATCGGCCATACCATTTCGGCCGCCGGCGCGGTCGAAGCGATCATTTCGCTGCTGACGCTCGAGCATCAGCGGATTCCGCCGACCATCAATTACGAGATCCCGGACCCGGCGATTCCCTTCGACGTCGTGCCCAATCATGCCCGCGATGCGCGCGTCACCGCCGTGATGTCGAATTCGTTCGGCTTCGGCGGCCAGAATGCTTCGCTGATCCTGACGCGTGAACCGATCTAACCGGCGATAGCCCGATGCCGAAGCGCCTGGAAAACCGGCAGACGTCCGGTCAAATCGTCGTTGGTCGGTGATGCACCCTCTCCTGCTTCGCACCAAGGCCCGTCTTCGCGACGCCACCAAGCCGCTTGCCGAAGCGGCGGTGGGCGCGCTGACGATCGCGATGCTGCGCACCACCCGCTATTTCGATCCGACCAAGACCGCCAACCTGTTCGGCCGCATCACGCGATTTATCGGTCCGCGGCTCCGCGAAGACAGGATCGGACGGGAGAATCTCAAGGCCGCCTTCCCCGAGAAATCCCCCGAGGAGATCGAGACGATCCTGGCGGGCGTGTGGGACAATCTCGGCCGCATTGGCGCCGAGTTCGCCCATCTCGACCACATCTGGGATTACGACGCCGATCATCCCGAGAAGAGCCGGGTCGAAATCCCGCCCCGCACCCATGAATTGTTTGCCCAGCTCAAGGACGACGGCAAGCCGGCGCTGATTTTCGCCAGCCATCTCGGAAATTGGGAACTGCCGGCACTGGCCGCAGTTGCGCACGGATTGGATGCCGCAATCCTGTTCCGGCGGCCCAACAGCGAGTCCGCCGACCGCGCCATCGAACAAATCCGCGCGGTGAAAATGGGCACCCTGATCGCGGCCGGCCGCGATGCGCCATTGAAGCTCGCCGAAGCCCTGCAAAAGGGCCAGCACGTCGCCATGCTGGTCGACCAGTACCTGACCAATGGCGTCGAGGTCACCTTCTTCGGGCGCAAGACCAGGGCTAATCCGATGCTGGCGCGGCTGTTGCGACAGGTCGATTGCCCGATCCATGGCACGCGCATCATCCGCCTGCCCAACAACCGCTTCCGCGCCGAACTGTCCGAGGAGGTGAAGCCGGTGCGCGACGCCTCGGGGCAGATCGACATCCAGGGCACGATGCAGGCGATCACCTCGGTGGTCGAGGGCTGGATTCGCGAATATCCGGACCAGTGGCTGTGGCTGCATCGCCGCTGGCGGTGAGGCGTTGACCTCATGGCGAGGAGCGGTTTCGCGCGGCTCGAACCATGAAAGCCCCGATGCGGCCAACCTTCGAGGCGGCGCTTGCGCGCCTCCTTAAGGACCAGGAAAGCCTACCTCCCCGTCTTCACCCTGGTCCAGAGCCGGTTGATGACGCGCTGCGTCGCCGGGTCGCGCGCGGTGATCACGAACAACTTGCCGATCGTCGCCTCGTCCGGATAGATGTTCCTGTCATTGAGAATTTTCGGGTCGATCAGCTTCTGGCTCGCCAGATTGCCATTGGCGTAGGACAGAAAATCTGAATTCTTCGCCGCCACTTCAGGCCGATAGAGATAGTCGATCAGCTGATAGGCCTCCGCGACATTCTTCGCATCGGCGGGAATCGCGAGATTGTCGAAGAACATCTGCGCGCCCTCTTTCGGGATGGCATAGCCGATCTCGATGCCGTTCTGCGACTCTGCCGCCCGGCTGCGCGCCTGCATGATGTCGCCCGACCAGCCGACGACGAAGCAGATCTCGCCGGTGGCCATGGCGCTGAGATATTCGGAAGAATGAAATTTGCGGACCGAGGGCCTGATCTTGCTGACGAGATCGGCGGCCTTTTCGAGATCCGCCTGCTTGGTCGAATTGGGATCGAGCCCGAGATAGCTCAGGGCTGCCGGGAGAATATCGTCGGCGGAATCCAGCATATGAATGCCGCAGTCTTTGAACTTCGCCAGATTCTCAGGCTTGAAGACGATGTCCCAGCTGTCGATCGTGGCGCCGGGCCCGAGAATCTTCTGCGCCATCTTGACGTTGTAACCGATGCCGGTGGTGCCCCACATGTAGTTGGCGCCGTAGCTATTGTCGGGATCGTAGGTGGCGAGCCGCTTGGTCACTACCGGCCAGGCGTTGGCGAGGTTCGGCAGTTTCGACTTGTCGAGATTGAGGAAAACCTTCGCGGTGATCTGGCGCTGCAGGAAATAGCCGGTAGGAACGACGACGTCGTAACCGGACTTTCCGGCGAGCAGCCGAGTCTCCAGGGTCTCGTTGGCGTCGAAGGTGTCGTAGACCACCTTGATGCCGGTCTCCCTGGTGAAATCCTCGAGCACCCCCGGCGCCATGTAGTTCGACCAATTGTAGAAATTGACCGTGCGCTGCTGCGCCGTTGCCGACGAAGTCAGCGCCAGCGCCGCGGCCATCGCGACACCGAGTTGGATGCGAGAGCGGCTGCGCATCGCTGTCGACCTCTCAGCGGCGGTGCACCGCGTCCGACAGGCGTTCGAGCGCGGTGTCGAGAGTTGCATCCTTCTTGGCGAAACAGAACCGCACGACCGAGGTCACGGCGTTCTCTTCATAGAACGCCGACACCGGGATGGCGGCGACCTTGTAGTCGGTGACGATGCGTTTGCAGAAGGCCTCGTCGGTCTCGTTGAGCCCGAGCGGCGACAAGTCGACCGTGAGGAAGTAGGTGCCCTGCGACTTCAGGACCGGAAAGCCGATGCTCTCCAGACCTTTGGTGAGACGGTCGCGGCTCCGCGCCAGTTCCTTGCGCATGTCGAGAAAATAATCCGCCGGCTTGCCGAGCCCGTAGGCGACGGCGACCTGCAGATTGGGCGCGGTGGTAAAGGTGAGAAACTGGTGCACCTTCGCAGCCACCCGCAACAGCGACGGGGCTGCGCAGACGAAGCCGATCTTCCAGCCCGTCAGCGAAAAGATCTTGCCAGCGGAGCCCACCTTGATGGTGCGGTCGCGCATTCCCGGAATGGCAATCAGCGGGATATGCTCGCGGCCATCGAAGATCACATGCTCCCAGACCTCGTCGCAGATCGCAACCGTGTCGAACTCCTGGCAGTACCGCGCCAGCAATTCGAGATCCTCGCGAGGGTAGACCACCGCGGCGGGATTGAGCGGATTGTTGAACAGCACGGCCTTGGTCTTGTGGTTGAAGACGCCTTGCAGCGCCTCCTCGGTCAGCCGCCAATGCGGCGGCTCGAGACGCACCAGCCGCGGTATGCCGCCGGCCTGGCGGATGATCGGCAGGTAGGAATCGTATACCGGCTGGAAAACCACCACCTCGTCGCCGGGCTCGACCACGGCCAGAATCGCCGATGTCAGCGCCTCGGTGCCGCCCGAGGTCACCATCACCTCGGTCATCGGATCGAGGTTGAGTCCGTGCCAGCGCCCGTAATGGGCCGCGATCGCCTGCCGCAATTCCGGAATACCCATCATCGACGGGTACTGGTTGTAGCCGTCCATGACCGCGTCGGCCGCGGCGCGCCGGATGTCCTCAGGCCCCGGATCGTCGGGAAAACCCTGGCCGAGATTGATCGCGTTGTTGTCGCGGGCGGCTTGCGACATCGCCTCGAAGACCGTGACGGGAAGATCCGCGAAAACCTTGTTCATGGACGTCATGGCAGCGGTCAGCCGCCGCTCTTGGTCGGCAGTCCCGCGGCCTTCCAGCCGAGTATCCCTCCCGCAAGATGCTGGTCGTATGGGAGGCCCGCAGCCTGCGCCGCCAGCGAGGCCGTTACCGAGCGCTTGCCGGAGCGGCAGGCGAAAACCACCTCTTTGCCCTGCGGATCTGGAATATTCTTCGGATCGAAGGTCGAAAGCGGAACGACTATGCCACCGGGATAGGCTTCCACGGCGACCTCGTTCGGCTCGCGGACATCGACGAGAAGATAGCGTCCCTCCGCCATCCCCTTCGATACCTCTTCCGGCATCAAATCGTGAACCTGCTTCGCCACTCAAAACCTCCCAACAATGCCTGACGTCGTACGTATCCTGTTCGCAAAACCGGCCCCACTTTTGCAGAATACGCGCTATTACCAGCGAATTCAGCCAAGATCGATCGGTCGCCCTTCCGCGCCAAAGTCGCCTCTGGCGCGACGAAAATCAAGCGCCGCAGGGACATTTGAGGGGGCCTGAGCGAGGCCCTAGACGGTCACCTGGGTTCCAACCTCGACCACCCGGCCGCTCGGAATCTGGAAATAGTCGGTGGCGTCATTGGCGGTGCGGCTCAGCGCGATGAAGAGGTGATCCTGCCAGCGCGGCATGCCGGAATGCGCGGCCGGCTTCAGCGCGCGCCGCGACAGGAAGAACGAGGTCGACATGATGTCGAATTGCCAACCCAGTTTGCGCGCGATCGCCAGCGCTTTCGGTACGTTGGGCGATTCCATGAATCCGAACCGCAGTGTGACCTTGGAGAAGGTTTCGCTGATCTGCTCCAGCCTCACCCGCTCAGCCGGGTCGATCCGCGGCGTCGGCGCGGTCTCGATGGTGAGAATGACGTTCTTCTCGTGCAGCACCTTGTAATGCTTGAGACTGTGCATCAACGCGGTCGGCGCGCTGACGGGATCGCTGGTCAGGAACACGGCGGTGCCGGGCACCCGCTGCGGCGGCTTCTTCTCCAGCATCGCCACCAGATCGGCCAGCGGAAACTCCAGCTTGCGCGTCTTCTCGAACAAAAGCCGGCTGCCGCGCCGCCAAGTGTACATCAGGATCATCACCACGGCGCCGAGCGCCAGTGGCACCCAACCGCCCTCGAATACTTTCAACAGGTTCGCCGCCAGAAAGGTGAGGTCGAGGAACAGGAACGGAGCGATCAGCGCCGCGGCCGCCAACGGCGACCATTTCCAGACCTTCCAGATGACCACGAAGCCCATCATCGCGGTGACCACCATGGTGCCGGTAACGGAGATACCGTAGGCGGACGCCAGCGCGCTCGACGAGCGGAACAGCAATACCAGCAGCATCACGCTGACGAGCAGCAGCATGTTGATGCGCGGGATGTAGATCTGGCCGGAATGGGCTTCAGAGGTATGGCGGATTTCAAATCGCGGCAGCAGGCCGAGCTGAATGGCCTGACGCGTCAGCGAATAGGCGCCGGTAATCACCGCCTGGCTCGCAATCACGGTCGCCGCGGTAGCGAGACCGACCATCGGGATCAGCGCCCAGTCCGGAAACATCAGGAAGAACGGATTCTCGATCGTCTTCGGATCGGCGATCAGCAGCGCGCCCTGCCCCAGATAGTTCAGCGCCAGAGACGGCAGCACGATAACGAGCCAGGCGGTCTGAATTGGCTTCTTGCCGAAATGGCCGAGATCGGCATAGAGCGCCTCGGCGCCGGTGACGGCGAGAAACACCGCGCCGAGCGTGACGAATGCGATGATACCGTGATGGATCATGAAGGAGGCGGCAAGCAGCGGATTGAACGCCAGCAGCACTTCGGGGTGCCGCACGATTTGCGGCACGGCCGCGATCGCAATGACGGCAAACCAGACGCACATGATCGGCCCGAAGAAGGCCGCGACCCGCGCGGTGCCGCGCGACTGAACTGCAAACAGCACCACGAGAATGATGACGGTCAGCGGCACCACATAGTGTTCGAAGGTCGCGGTCACCAGCTTGATGCCTTCGATCGCCGAAAGAACCGACAGTGCCGGCGTGAGCACCGCGTCGCCGTAAAACAGCGCGCCGCTGATGATCCCGAGCAGCACTATGGCGCCGGTGCCGTGGCCGACCGCGCGTTGCGCCAGCGCCATCAGCGCCAGCGTTCCACCCTCGCCGTTGTTGTCGGCGCGCAGCAGGATCAGCACATATTTCAGCGTTACCACGACGATCAGCGCCCACAGGATCAGCGAGAGGATGCCGAGCACCGCGTCCGGATCGGCTGATGTCGCAGCCGGGCCGCCGGCGGCGACGACCGCTTCGCGCAAGGCGTAGAGCGGGCTGGTGCCGATATCGCCGTAGACCACGCCGATGCTGCCGAGCATCAGCGCGCCGAAACCTGCGGTGGAATGGGCCTCACCATGCCCGTTGGCCGCCGGCGTTTCCGCGGCGGGAGCTGCAACGTCACTGGTCATGGGAGTGGAAGCCTCAAATGCTTCACTGCACAAATAGCAAAGCGTGGCGGCGGCTTATAGCCCTGCGCTTGGAGCATAGCCTACCCCGATTTTGGGCCCAAGCCATGCGAAATACGCATGGATCAATAAATGATCGCTAGATGATCACCTGGGTGCCGACCTCGACCACGCGCCCGGTCGGGATCTGGAAATAGTCGGTGGCGTCGTTCGCCGACCGGCTCAACGCGATGAACAGGTGATCCTGCCACTGCGGCATCCCCGACTGCGGAGACGGCTTCAGCGAGCGCCGCGACACGAAAAACGACGTCGACATGATATCGAACTGCCAACCCAGCTTGCGCGCGATTACCAGCGCCTTCGGCACGTTCGGCGACTCCATGAAACCGAAGCGCAGCCGGACGGTGGAAAACTTCTCGCTGATCTTTTCCATCCGGACGCGCTCGGCGACGTCGACGCGGGGCGTCTGCGCGGTCTCGATGGTCAGGATCACATTGTGCTCGTGCAGCACCTTGTTGTGCTTGAGATTGTGCAACAGCGCCGTCGGCACGAAACTGGGGTCGCTGGTGAGGAACACCGCGGTGCCCTTGACGATATGGGGCGGACGCTTTTCCAGGCTCTTGATCAGGTCATCCAGCGGCACCTCGATGCGCCGGGTCTTCAGGACCAGGATCGCCGCACCTCGGCGCCAGGTCCAGATCATCACCGCCATGGCAAGACCGAACAATAGCGGCACCCAGGCGCCTTCGAGCAATTTCAGGAGGTTGGCGGCGAAGAACGTCATGTCGACGACGACGAACGGCACGATCACCGCCGCGGCCGTGGCCGCACGCCAGTTCCACAATTTCCAGATCACGACGAAACCCATGATCCCGTCGACGACCATGGTGGTGGAGACGGCGATGCCATAGGCTGAAGCCAGGTTGCTCGAGGTGCGGAACAGCAGCACCAGCAGCAACACGCCGATCAGGAGCAGCCGGTTCACGCGCGGCAAATAGATCTGCCCGGCATGGGTCTCCGAAGTGTAGCGGACCTCGAAGCGCGGCAGCAGACCGAGCTGCACCGCCTGGCGGACCAGCGAATAGGCACCGGTGATCACCGCCTGGCTCGCAATGACGGTGGCTGCGGTCGCCAGCACCACCATCGGTATCAGCAGCATTTCCGGAACCATCCGGTAGAAGGAGTTTTCGATCGCGGCGGGATGGGCAAGCACCAATGCGCCCTGGCCGAAATAGTTGATCAAGAGCGCCGGCAACACGAAGTAGAACCATCCGGCCTGGATCGGCTTGCGGCCGAAATGACCGAGATCCGCATAGAGCGCCTCGCCGCCGGTCACAGCGAGAAACACCGCACCCAGCGTCACCAGCCCGATGGTTCCGTGGGAGAGCATGAATTCGACGGCATACCAGGGATTGATCGCCGCCAGCACCGACGGATCGTCGCTGATATGCACCAGCCCCAACACCGCCAGGGTGGCGAACCAGACCACCATGACCGGTCCGAAAGCGGTAGCGACGCGGGCAGTACCGCCGCTCTGAACCGAGAACAGCACGACGAGAATGAAGACCGTCAGCGGCACCACGTAATGTTCGAGCGCAGGGGCTGCGAGCTTGAGACCTTCGACCGCGGACAACACCGAAATCGCCGGCGTGATCATGGAGTCGCCGATGAACATCGAAGCGCCGATGACGCCCAGCGCCAGCAGCGGCCAGCTGCGGCGACCGAGCGCACGCTGGCCCAGCGCCATCAGCGAAAGCGTGCCGCCCTCGCCGTTATTGTCGGCACGCAGCAGCAGCAGCACGTATTTTGCGGTGACGACGATCAGCAGCGACCACAAAATCAGCGACAGCACGCCAAGCACGATGACGCGGCTGACCGGCTGGCCGTGCGCCGCCGCGCCGACAGCTTCGCGAAAGGCATACAGCGGCGAGGTGCCGATGTCGCCGAACACCACGCCGATGCTGCCCAGCGTCAGCGCCCAGAAACCAGTGGTAGCCGGCGCCTCATGGGCTTCGGTCGATGGAACGCTGAGAGCCATGATGACTGAGGACGCTCTGTCGGTGATTGATCCGGGCCGGCTATCGACGCTTTCCTGGAAAGCTTGTCAACCGATCCACCCTAGCACCGCCGGCCCCGCGGTGCCCACACGGCGACAACGTCACACAAGTATGCGGTATTGAGG
>JBAQER010000948.1:0-4966 GCA_049286845.1 Bradyrhizobium sp. | reverse complement strand
GGCCTATACCGGTATCCCATTGGCGCTCGCGAACTGGGTGAACGGTCTCCAACTCAGTCCCTATTCGCTGATCGCGGCGCTCACCGTCATGTACATCGTGCTCGGCACGGCACTCGACGGCATTTCCATGATCGTGCTAACTACCGCCATCGTCATTCCGATGGTGAAGCAGGCCGGCTTCGATCTCGTTTGGTTCGGTATTTTCCTGGTGCTGGTGGTGGAAATGGCTGAAGTCTCTCCTCCCGTCGGCTTCAATCTATTCGTCTTGCAGACCATGAGCGGCAAGGATTCCAACACGGTCGCCAAGGCGGCCCTGCCGGTCTTCTTTTTGCTCGTTCTAGCGGTTGCCATCATTACGGTCTTTCCTGATATTGTGATGTTGTTGCCGCGGATAGCGTTCCCTGGCTAGAGAAAGGTATTGTCATGTTCAGGCTTATAAAGACGTGCGCGATGGCTGTCTGCGTCGCGGCTCTTGCCGTTCCCGCACTTGTCGTTCCCGCGATGGCGCAGACAAAATGGAATCTTCCGGCGGCCTATCCGGCGGACAATCCGCATTCGGTGAATCTGATCGCGTTTGCCAAGGACGTTGCTGACGCCACCGGCGGCAAGCTGCAAATCACGGTGCATGCTGCGGCGTCTCTGTTCAAGGCGCCGGAGATCAAGCGCGCGGTCGCAACCGGTCAGGCGCAGGCGGGTGAGGTTCTGATCTCGCTGCACGAGAACGAAGACCCGCTTTTCGGCATCGATGTTGTCCCGTTCCTGGCGACGAGCTATCCGGCAGCCAAGAAGCTGTGGCTGGCGTCAAAACCCGCGGTCGAAAAGAAGCTCGCGTCGCAAGGCCTGCTGCTTCTTTTCGCGGTGCCGTGGGGTCCGCAGGGCATTTATGCCAAAAAAGACCTCAACACCATTGAGGATATGAAAGGCTTGAAGTGGCGCGCCTATAATGTCGGTACCTCGCGCATCGCCGAACTTGTCGGCGCGCAGCCTATCACCATTCAGGCGGCGGAATTGCCGCAGGCGCTGGCTACCGGCGTTGTGAACGCATTCATGACCTCAGGCTCGACCGGCTACGACAGCAAGGCTTGGGAAACCATGACGCACTTCTATGATACGCAGGCCTGGATTCCGAAGAACGTGACCTTCGTGAACAAGGCGGCTTTTGACGCGCTCGACAAGCCGACGCGGGATGCGATCCTCAAGGCGGCGACGGTCGCTGAGGAACGCGGCTGGAAGCTCGCGGAAGAAAAGGCGAAGTGGTATCTCGAACAGCTTAAGGCCAACAAGATGAAGGTGCTTCCGCCACCTCCGGCGCTGAAGGCCGGCCTCGAGAAAATCGGCGAGCAGTTGACGGCCGATTGGTCAAAAAAAGCCGGCTCCGATGGTGAAGCCGTGATCACCGCCTATAAGAAATAGAACGATCTTTATCGCGCTCCAGATGTGATGTGGAGCCTCAACAGGTTGTTCCGGGTTAGACCGAGTCTGCACAACCTATTGAGAGCTCACATCCAGACTAGCCCGGCTGCTCCACCGTCAGCCGCAATCCGTCATAGGCCGGGATCACGCCTTTGGGCAGGCTCTGCCGCAGCACTTCGTAATCCAGGTCGGAATGCATGTTGGTGATGACGGCGCGGCGCGGCTTGAAGCGGTCGATCCAGGCCAGCGCGTCGTTGACGCTGAAATGGCTGGGGTGGCCGGCATAGCGCAGCCCGTCGATGATCCAGAGATCGAGATCCTTCAGGAACGGCCAGCTCTCGCCCGGAATGTCGCTGAGGTCGGGCGTGTAGGCGGCGTCGCCGATCCGGTAGCCAAGCGCCTGAATATTGCCGTGCTGCAGAAGAAATGCCGAAAGCGTCACTGCACCGCCCCTCCCTTCGACGGTGCGGCTTTCGCCGGCCTCGATTCCATGCTGGTCGAGGATCGGCGGATACTCGCTGCCCGGCGGCGTCACGAAGCAGTAGGAAAACCGCAGCAGGACATGGTCAGCGGTCGATCGGTTGAGATAGACCGGAATGCGCCTGCGCTGGTGCATCACGACGGAACGCAGATCGTCGATGCCGTGGGTCTGGTCGGCGTGCTCATGGGTCAGGAACACCGCGTCGATATGATCGACATTGGCGTCGATCAACTGCTCGCGCAGGTCGGGCGCAGTATCGATCACGATCCGCGTGATCCCGCCTTCCGATGCCCGCTCGGCCAGCAGCGAACAGCGACGGCGCCGGTTTTTCGGGTTGCCGGGATCGCAGGCGCCCCAGCCCAGTGCGGGACGCGGCACACCGGCGGAAGAACCGCAGCCGAGCACTGTCAGGGTCAGCGTCATGCCGCAGCTTTCGTCGCCGGCACTTTGGAGAACAGGCGGAAGAAGTTTTCAGTGGTCTGGCGCGAGATCTCTTCGAACGAGACGCCGCGCGTTTCCGCCAGCACCCTTGCGACTTCGACCACGTAAGAAGGCTCGTTGCGCTTGCCGCGGAACTTTCCCGGCGCGAGATACGGCGCGTCGGTTTCCACCATGATTCGGTCGGCGGGAAGCTCGGCCGCGAGCTTGCGCAACGCTTCCGATTTCTTGAAGGTCAGGATGCCCGTGAACGAAATCGAAAGCCCCAGCGAGATCGCCTTCATCGCCAGATCGCGCCCGCCGGTGTAGCAATGCAGCACGGCGCGAAACGGTCCCTTGGCCATTTCATCTTCGAGGATGTGGCCGCAGGCTTCGTCGGCCTCGCGGGTATGAATGACCAGCGGCAGGCCGGTCGCCCGCGCAGCGGCGATGTGGGCGCGAAAGCCGCGCTCCTGCGCTTCCGGCGAGCCGTTGTCGTAGAATTTATCGAGCCCCGACTCGCCGAGCGCCACCACCTTCGGATGCCTGGTCAGTTCGATCAGTTCGGCCGCCGGAATGCCGTCTTCCTCGTCGGCGTGATGCGGATGGGTGCCGACCGAGCAATAGACGTTCGGAAACCGCTCCGCGATCTCGAGCAATCCGGGAAGGCGCCTCACCCGCGTCGAGATGGTGACGATGCGCCCGATCCCGGCCGTTTCCGCGCGCGCGACGATGCCGTCGAGATCCTCGGCGAAATCGGGAAAGTCGAGATGGCAGTGGCTATCGACGAGCATTGCAATCCAACCGTTCAGCCGGCGGTCGGTTCGACGTAACGCGGGAAGACGCCCGCCGGCGCCGGCAGTTTGGTACCGGGCCTGATACGCGCCGCGCCGCCGAGTGCCGCGAAGGTGCGCGCTTCCGCGGGTACGCCCAGACTGTCCAGCAGCTTCGCCGACGATGCCGGCATCACCGGTTGCGCCAATATGGCGATCTGGCGGACCACCTCCGCGGTCACGTACAGCACCGTGCGCTGGCGTGGCGGATCGGTTTTCGCCAGCGCCCACGGCGCTTCGCCCGCGAAATAGCGATTGGCTTCCGCCACCACGGCCCAGACCGCATTGAGCGCCTGGTGAATCTGCTGGGTCGCCATCGCCGTGCGCGCCAGCGCGAGCATGCCGTCGGCCTGCGCCAGGATCGCCTTGTCGTTGTCGGTGAAGGCGCCCGGCTCCGGCAGCACGCCGTCGAGCTGCTTGGCGATCATCGACAGCGAGCGCTGCGCGAGATTGCCGAGATCGTTGGCGAGATCGGCATTGATGCGCGCGACGATCGCTTCGTGATTATAGTTGCCGTCCTGCCCGAACGGCACCTCGCGCAGGAAGAAATAGCGCACCTGATCGACGCCGTACTGGTCGGCGAGATTGAAGGGATCGACGACGTTGCCGAGCGACTTCGACATCTTCTCGCCGCGGCTGAACAGGAAGCCGTGGGCATAGACGCGCTTCTGCACCGGAATGCCCGCCGACATCAGGAACGCCGGCCAGTACACCGCGTGGAAACGGATGATGTCCTTGCCGATGATATGAACGTCGGCCGGCCAGTAGCGCCAGTTGGCGTCGTTCTCGTCGGGAAAGCCGACGCCGGTGATGTAATTAGTGAGCGCGTCGACCCAGACATACATCACATGCTCGGGGTCGCTGGGAACCCTGACGCCCCAGTCGAACGTGGTGCGCGAAATCGACAGGTCCCGCAGTCCGCTTTTGACGAAGCTGATCACTTCGTTCTTGCGCGAGTCCGGCCCGATGAAATCGGGCTGGGTCTCGTACAGCTTCAGGAGCCTTTCCTGATAGGCGGACAGTTTGAAGAAATAGCTCTTCTCCTCGACCCATTCGACCGGCGTGCCTTGCGGCCCGCGCCGCACCTGGTCCTCGCCGACGACGGTTTCGTCCTCGGCGTAATAGGCTTCGTCGCGCACCGAGTACCAGCCGGCATAGCTGTCGAGATAGATGTCGCCATTGGCGGCCATCCGCTTCCAGATCTCCTGGCTGGAGCGATGATGCTGGTCCTCCGTGGTGCGGATGAAGCGGTCGAACGAGACGTTGAGGCGCTCGTCCATGTCCTTGAACCGCTGCGCGTTGCGGGTCGCGACCTCCATGGTCGGAAGTTCTTCGGCTTGCGCGGTCTGCACCATCTTCAGGCCGTGCTCGTCGGTCCCGGTGAGAAAGAACACGTCCTTGCCGTCGAGCCGCTGAAAACGCGCCAGCGCATCGGTCGCGATCGCTTCATAGGCGTGGCCGATATGCGGCACGCCGTTCGGATAGGCGATGGCGGTCGTGATATAGAAGCTGTTCCTGTCGGTCGAAGCCGGTTTGGTCGCGGCCGGGGCGGCCTTCTTCTCCACCTTGCCGGCGGCGGGTTTCTTGGCAATTGTTCTTGCAACGGGCGGCTGTTTCGGCGTCGTAACAGTTTTCGATTTTGCCTGCTGGGCGGATTTCTTCGTCGGTTTTCTGGCAGCCTTTTTCGCGACCGGCTTTCGGGTTTTCTTCGTCGTTTTCTTCGTCGTCTTTTTGGCCGCTTTCTTCGCCGTTTTCCGGGCGGCCTTCCTGGCTTTCTTTACCGTGCCCCTGGCGCGCTTTTTCGCGGCCGCTGCCCTGGCGG
>JBAQER010000947.1:0-3498 GCA_049286845.1 Bradyrhizobium sp. | reverse complement strand
CGGATGCCACCCGCCGAGCTTTGGGCAGCACCTCCATAATCCACTTCATCAGAACCGTGTCCTGCCGCAGCGCCCAGATGCCCGGACCGCCGGGGATCACGAGGGTATCGACCTGGTTCGGTCGAATGCTGGAGATCGGGGCGGTGTCGACCATCATCCCGACGTCGGTCGGCACCAATCCGCCCGAGGTCGAGAGGTAAGAGAGCGAGTAGCCCGCGCCGGGCAGATCGATCGCCTGCAATTCAGCGAACACCTGCGCCGGACCCGAGATATCGAGCAGGGTCACGCCGGGAAAGGCGACGATCGCCACGCGCCTTGCCTGGTCCTTTTCGCGCGGCTCCGGCCGCCGGAATTTGGCAGATTTCGAGGGCATATTGTCCTTTAAGCCATCCAGGGCTCGCCTGTATAGCTCGCTAGGATAGCGGGGGTGCCGGACATGTCACGAGAGCTGCGCCGCCAATACGGAACGATCGAGTCGCCCTGGCCCGACTACGCGGTCTACAGTTTTCCGGATGCCTCGCGGGTCAGTCCGAACGAACAGCGGGCACTGATGGACGCGATGAACAATATCATCGCCGTCAACTGGCAAGCGACGGAGCCGCATTGGACGGCAGAATCCTCCCCGTTCGACAAGAAATTCAGCCTCATTCTGGTCTATGACGCTTCCGGACTGATAGCGTTTTCGGTCTTCCGCAAGCTGCGGATCGCGGACCGGCCGGCTATCTACCGCAGTGGCACCGAGGTACTTCCGGCCCATCAAGGCCGCGGCCTCTACCGATTTTTCACTAAGGAGGTCCTGAAGTCATCGGGCGCCGCCGACAGCGGCGAGACCGGCATCCTCTATGGATGGCGCACCCGTAATCCCATCGTGTGGGCCACAAATGCTGGGATCTGCGAGAAGGTTACGCCCTCGCTGCTCGCTGACACCCAGGACGCTGTACTCCAGGCGGCCTGCGTCGAAATGTGTGAATTGCTCTATCCCGGCAAGAGCCTCGAAGTACCCGGCATGATCATGCGCGGCGCCTACGGCCATATCAGGCATCACCGGCAGGTCTATCGCGGCGCGGCGTCGCTGGTCGACGCTGCGATGCAGCGTACCATCCCGGACTCGGCAGACGCCCTGTTCTCGGTCGGTCTCGTGAGGGGCAATGGCGCTCACTGAACAACACACCGCGTTTGCCCCCGCCGTCCGCCCGACGGATCGCACCTATCTGGCCTGGGCAGCGGTGGCCACCGCCTACGCGATCGCCTTCCTGCAGCGGGTGTCACCGCAATCGATCAGTCTGAATTTCATGGCCGACTTCAGCACCGATGCCGCCGGTGTTGCGATGCTCGCCTCGAGTTACTTCTGGGGCTACACCCTGATGCAGATTCCGGCGGGGGTTCTGGTCGACCGCTTCGGCGTCAAGCGCGTAGTGCTGTTCAGCATGACGGCGTCTTCACTCGGCAGCGCGGCGTTTGCGTTGGCGCCAAACCTGCTCGACGTCTTCCTGGCAAGACTGGTCATTGCCTGCGGCGATGCGCTGGTCTTCACCGCGCTTCTGAAGCTTGTTGCGCTTAGTTTCAAGGACGAACGGTTCGGCGTGATGTCGGGCATCTCGCAGGTGTCAGGCTATGTCGGCGGCGTATTGGCGACCACACCGCTCGCCGCTGCCGTGACCGGTTTCGGCTGGCGAGCGTGCTTTGTTTTTATAGCCTGCGTCGGCGTGGCGAACCTCGTTTTTGCCTCCGTGGCGCTCAAGCCGGATCCGGCGTCGAACAGCACCAAGACCTTGAAGAGCGTTCTTGCCGCCAGCCGGCAGTCCCTTTCGCAATTGGCGAACTGGGGATGCGCCATGACCTTTGCGTCCCACTTTGCCGTGGTAACGACGCTATCGGGCGTCTGGGGAATTCCGATGGTGGCGCATTTCTTCAAAATCTCACCGTCCGCCGCGAGCACGCCCCTGCTCGCCTTCATGATCGGCAACGCGATCGGTTCGATCTTTCTTGGCCACATGGCGGACCGAGCGGCCGCGGCGCTTGACACGGCCCTGGTCCGCATTTGCCTGCTGCGGATGGTCCTGATCGCGATGCTGCTGCCCCCGGTCGCCCATGCGCTGGGCTTTCTCTATGTAACCGTCGTGTTCTCGGCGCTCGGACTGGTCGCCGGCGGGACCGTGCCGCTGGTACTGAAATGCACGAAGAAGATTTACACGGCCGAGCTGATCGGCGTCGGCGCATCGGTCAACACCACGGCTGCGGGAATTTTCGCAGGAGCTTCGCAGCCCGTTATCGGGTTCGCCATGGTTGGCGTTAGCCAGCTTGCCGGGACCGACCTCGGGCACGGCATGGGCTCGGTCGGCGATGCCAGCTACGGCGCGCTGATTGGAATTCTGCTGCTCATGTCGCTGCCGGGCATTGCCGGCCCGCTGCTGATGAGGAGCAAATTGATAGTTCGTTAGCCGCATAAATGGGAGGGGACGGAATGTCGCGATTGTATTTGAGAAAGGGCGAAGTCGCCTCAAGCTACGCGGTGAGCACATGGCAAAGCGTGATGTTCTCCGAATTCGAAGCGCAGCTGAGCAGTGAGGCGAGACCCTTTCCCTGTGTGTTCGGAGTCGCCGGCTATCGGCAGGACCAGTTGCGCTACCTGTTCCTCGATCCGTTCGAAGTCGAGGTCCTCGGGGCGCAGCTCGCGCGGTTCGTCGCCGAATCCCGTTCGCACGGGCCGAACACGTCGCTGATCGTATTTACCCGGCCCCGCCCGGTGCAGACGCTAGAGGCCTATTACCGGAAGATGTGGCACACGCTCGATCAGCTGGCGCGGCTGGACAAGAGTCCGTGGCCGGACATGATCCCCGAACAGATCGATCATCCGATGTGGGAGTTCTCGTACGCGGGTGAGCCGATCTTCGTGGTGTGCAGCACGCCCGCGCATGTGATGCGGCAAAGCCGCCGCTCCAGCGCGTTCATGATGACGTTTCAACCGCGCTGGGTGTTTGAAAAGATCCTCGGAACGGAGAAGGCCGCCGCCGCCGCATTCGCCGAAGTACGCAAGCGGCTTATCCCCTATGACAGCACCAGCCCCTCGCCGCTGCTTGGACGCTACGGCGACGTCGATGGACGCGAATACAAGCAATACTTCCTGGCAGACGACAATCAAACCGAGGTGGGATGTCCGTTTGCCAAACTTGCGCAGAACAAGACCTCTCCAGCCAAAGACAGGGAGCAAGCAGCATGACCCAGATCATCGCTGGAACGAAGACGGAATTCTCGATCGACCCCGCCATCCTGGCGTTGCTTCCGGCGCAGGGCTGCGTCGAATTGCAGCGCGATGCCGCGGGCAAGGTTCATCATTTCCACACCCACCCTGTGGATGAGATCCTCGTCATCATCAAAGGCGCGCTGAAATTTGAGTGGGAGGGCGGCGAGCGCATCTGCCGCCCTGGCGACACCATCCTGCTGCCCGCCGGCACGCTGCACCAATCCGAGGCGCTGGATGAGGCGATCTACGCGATC
>JBAQER010000946.1:0-6584 GCA_049286845.1 Bradyrhizobium sp. | reverse complement strand
GACTACTGCTTTCACGCGGCGGCGCTGAAGCAGGTGCCGTCATGTGAATTCTATCCGATGGAGGCGGTCCGCACCAACGTTCTCGGTACCGAGAACGTGCTCGAAGCAGCGATCGCCGCGAACGTGAAGCGCGTCGTGTGCCTGAGCACCGACAAGGCGGTCTATCCCGTTAACGCAATGGGAATGTCCAAGGCCATGATGGAGAAGGTCATGGTCGCGGTTTCGCGTAATCTGCAGGGTACAGTGATCTGCGGAACGCGCTACGGCAACGTGATGGCTTCCCGGGGGTCGGTGATCCCGTTGTTCGTCGAGCAGATCGCCGCGGGGAAGCCGATCACCATCACCGATCCCGCAATGACCAGATTCATGATGACGCTCGATGAGTCGGTCGAACTCGTGCTGCACGCGTTCACGCACGGGCAAAACGGCGACATCTTCGTCCAGAAAGCGCCAGCTGCGACCGTCGCGGTGCTGGCGCGCGCCCTGCTCGAGGTCATGGGGCGGCCGGACCACCCGATATTGGAAATCGGCACGCGACACGGCGAGAAGCTCTACGAAACGCTGCTGAGCCGGGAGGAGATGAGTCACGCCGAAAGCCGCGGTAACTATTATCGGGTGCCGCCGGACGGCCGCGATCTCAACTACGCGAAATTCGTCGAAGAGGGCGAGCGTCGCATCAGCGCGGGCCATGACTATAATTCGGAGAATACGGTCCAGCTCGACGTGCCCGCGATGAAGGAGCTGCTGCTTCGGCTCGAGTTTGTGCAGTCTATCGCGCGCGGCGAGCCGGTTGATCTGGACGATTGAGCCTGATGCGCATCCTGATTACCGGAGCAGACGGGTTTATCGGCGCGAACTTGCGGGTTCGCCTGCGCGAAGCCGGTTACCAGGACATTGTCGGCATCACGCGCTCCTCCTCGCATCAGGAACTGGTTGCCGGGCTCTCCGCCGCCGATTTCGTTTTTCACCTCGCCGGGGTCAATCGTCCGCAGACCGAGGACGAGTTCGTCCGGGGTAACCGGGATTTCACCGTGCAGCTCTGTCAGGCGCTTCGCAGCGCCGGTCGACGGACGCCGGTGGTGTTTTCTTCATCGACGCAGGCCGCGCTGGAGAACCCCTACGGCCGAAGCAAGCTCGCCGCGGAAAACATCCTGTTGAGCTACGGCCGGGAGAGCGGGACGCCGGTCTTTCTGTTTCGCCTGACCAACGTGTTCGGCAAGTGGGCGCGGCCGGATTATAATTCGGTCGTCGCTACTTTCTGTCACAACGTGGCCCGGGGCCTGCCTATCCGCGTCAACGATCCGGCCGCCAAACTCCGGCTTGTCTATGTCGACGACGTGGTGGATGCCTTCCTCCGCTGTCTGACCTCGCCAGGTCCGGCGGCAGACCTGGTGGAGGCTGGGCCCGTCTATGAAACGACGGTCGGCGAAGTTGCGGATATCATCCGCAGTTTCTTCGTCAGCCGTTCGACACTGTTGACCCCGCCGGTCGGCACCGGCCTGACGAGGGCGCTCTACGCAACTTACGTCACGCATCTTCCCGCAGCTTCATTCGCCTACCAGATCCCGCAATACGACGATCCGCGCGGCACCTTCGCGGAGGTATTGAAGACCCCGGACTGCGGTCAGTTCTCGTACTTCACCGCACATCCCGGCGTCACCCGCGGGGAACACTATCATCACACCAAGGCCGAAAAATTCGTGGTCATTCGCGGGACCGCGAAATTTCGCTTCAGGCAGATCGTGACAGGCGAATTTCATGAAATCGTGGTGCGCGGCGGCGAGGGATACATCGTCGAAACCATCCCGGGCTGGGCGCACGACATAACCAATGTCGGCGATGATGAGTTGATCGTCATGCTGTGGGCAAACGAGATCTTCGATCGCGCTCGGCCCGATACGATAACCATGAAGGTGGTCGCGTGAGGAAACTGAAGGTCGTTACCGTCGTTGGCACCCGGCCGGAAATCATCCGGCTGTCGCGGGTGATGGCGAAGCTGGACATTCATTGCGACCATGTGCTCGTCCACACCGGCCAGAATTACGACTACGAACTCAATGCGATCTTCTTTGAGGACCTCGGAGTTCGGAATCCCGACCGTTTCCTGGGTTGTGCGGGCGACAGCGCGATGCAGACGATCGGCAATGTGATCGCCAAGGTCGATGACGTGCTGGCCGAGGAGCAGCCGGATGCGATGCTGGTGCTCGGCGATACCAACAGTTGCCTTGCGGTGATACCGGCGAAGCGCCGCAAGATTCCTATCTTCCACATGGAAGCCGGCAACCGCTGCTTCGATCAGCGGGTTCCCGAGGAGACCAACCGCCGCATCGTCGATCATACTGCCGACGTCAACCTGACCTACAGTTCGATCGCGCGCGAATATTTGCTGCGCGAAGGCCTTGCGCCGGATCTCGTCATCAAGACCGGCAGTCCGATGTTCGAGGTGCTGTCGCACTATCGCACGAAGATCGACGCATCGAAGGTCGTGACGCAATTGGGGCTGACGCCTGAACAATACTTTGTAGTCAGTGCCCACCGCGAGGAAAATATCGAATCGTCACGCTCGTTCGGCAAGCTGGTCGCCGTACTCAATGGCATCGCGGAAGATCACGGCCTGCCGGTGATCGTTTCGACTCATCCCCGCACACGCAAGCGGATCGAGGAGGAAGGCACGAACTTTCACGGTCAGATCCGACTGCTCAAGCCGCTCGGCTTCAGCGATTATGTGAAGTTGCAGATGTCGGCGCGGGCGGTGCTTTCCGACAGCGGAACGATCAGCGAGGAATCGTCGATCCTGAACTTTCCGGCGCTGAATCTGCGCGAGGCGCACGAGCGGCCCGAAGCGATGGAGGAGGCGGCCGTGATGATGGTTGGCCTCGAAATCGGGCGGGTGCGTCAGGCGTTGTCCCTGCTGGGACAGCAATCCCGTGGGCCGGTCAGGACTGGCCGTCTGGTCGGCGATTACGATGTGCCGAACGTCTCGGACAAGGTCGTTCGGATCATTCATAGCTACACGGACTATGTGAACCGGGTAGTCTGGCGCAAGTACGATTGAGTGAAGCCCTTGCGGATTTTGATCGTCAGTCAATATTTTTGGCCGGAGAATTTTCGTATCAACGAGCTGGTGGCCGAACTCGTCGCGCGGGGACATGAAGTAACGGTACTGACCGGGGTGCCGAACTATCCCTCGGGCCGGATATCCGAGAATTTCCGCAACAACCCCGGATGCTTTTCGCAATATGGCGGCGCGTCGATCGTCCGCGTGCCGCTGATCCCGCGCGGCCAGAGCCGTCTCCAGCTGGCCCTGAACTATCTCAGCTTCGTCATTTCCGGGTCGACCGTCGGCGCCTGGCGGCTCCGAGGCAGGTCATATGACGTGGTTTTTTCCTATCTGGTGTCGCCGATGACGGCCGCCTTGCCGGCCTTGCTGATCGGCCGGTTGAAGCGCGCACCGGTCACGATCTGGGTGCTGGATCTCTGGCCGGAAACCCTGGCCGCGGTTGGCGCGATCCGCCTCAAATTCGTGTTGCGTTGGGTCGGTTTTCTGGTCGGCTTCATCTATCGCCATTCGGCTTGCGTGTTCGTGCAATCGAGGGCGTTCGTTTCCAATGTGGTACGCTATGGGGGTGATGCGACCCGCGTGAATTATCTTCCCGGTTGGGCTGAACAGGTTTTCGATGCATCCCCGGTCAGCCAGACCTCGGTCCCAGAATTCAGTCCATATGACGGAAAGTTCAAGATTCTGTTCGCAGGCAATATTGGCGAAGCGCAGGATTTTCCGTCGATTCTTACCGCGATTGAAGCGTTGCGCGACAGAATCGACATTCACTGGATCATCGTCGGCGACGGACGGGCGAAAGCGCAGGTCGAAGCCGAGGTCGATGCGCGAGGCCTGCGCGACGTCGTGACGTTGCTTGGCCAGCATCCGATCGAACGCATGCCGTCGTTTTTTCGCGCCGCCGATGCACTGCTGGTTTCGCTCAAGGCCGGTTCGATCTTCAGTATGACTATTCCCGGCAAGGTGCAGAGTTATCTCGCCGCCGGGGTTCCGATCCTCGGCATGCTCGATGGTGAGGGCGCTCGGGTGATTGAAGAAGCCGGGGCCGGCCTGGTCTGTCCAGCCGGCGATGGGCCCGGACTGGTGCGTCAGGTGCGGCGCTTGATCGAAACGTCAGCCTCCGAACGCGCGGCGATGGGAACTCGCGGTCGTGCCTATGCGGGACGCGAATTCAACCGTGAACATCTTGTCGGCAGGCTGGAACAGGCGCTGGCCGAGGTGGTGCGGGCTCCCTGAGCGGGGCCGGGATCGATGGTCGTTTTTCGGCCAACGGGTCGGTTATCAACTTAATCAATTGCGGGTTCGGCTGCGGCAAGTCACTATCATCCGGGAGTAGCTACAATGTCTGGCATGCTATGAATTCGAATTTCTCATCGACGCAAGGTTCGTTGTCGCAGCAAGAACCGCCCACGAGCGCTGAGGCTGACCCCTGGGCACTATTGCTCGACTCGCTGCTTGTCATTTTGCGGCACTGGAAGCTCCTTATCATTGGTCCGCTGATCGTGGGGGCTGTTGCCTATGCCGGCAGCTTGCTGCTGCCGAAATCCTATCTGAGTTATGCCTATGTTGGTCCGCTGGACGAGGCGACGGCCAAGAGAAGCTCGACGCTTATTCCGTCTCCGGTGGTCCTGGATGCGGCGCTGCGCAAGCTCTCCCAGCGGCAGCCATTTTCCTCCATGGCCCCGGAAGTAGGCAGGCGCTATCTGGCGCCAAGAATCCAGTTCAGGCCGGCCCAGGGAGCCGATTCGAGGTCATCCTCGCTTTACGTTCTGGAAGTGTTGGACGCCGAGCCGTCACGCGCGCGCGATATATTGACCGCAATAGTCGATTCCTGGCTGGCGGCAATGAAGCCACCGCCGGAAAAACTCGCTTCCCTGCAGCGGCTGAAGGAGGCGCTCGAGGTTCAATTGGCCGATCTATCGACGGCAATTGCGCAGTTGATGGACCATCCAGAGCTGCTGCGTCCCGACATCAAGACTGGATACGCTCCGGTCAATGTTGCCGATATGATCAAGCTGCGTACCGATGGGGTCGTCAGGAGCGAGGAATTGAAATCTATCATCGAAGGACCGGGGCATGATGCCATCGTTCTGCCGCCGATCATGCCGGTAGATCCGGTTGCGCCGGCCAAGCGCCGGATTGCCCTCGTTGCCGCAGCGATCACGTTCGCCGGACTGGTCGTTATTCTCCTGTTTCGCGGCGTTCTCGTGCCTGCGCTCGCTCGCTCCAGGTATGCGGCAGGATTCCGTCGACTCGGCGGCGTATTCCGCCGGGGGGAGAGCGCCGTCGGCTGAATCAGCGATCCCTGTGCGCCTGCGTCGAGAGACGGAGCGAATCCCGGTCGGCTTTTCGCCAGGGCGACGCTCGCACACTGCATCGTCCGCGCTGCCGCGGTCGGCAGGATAAACAAGTACGCGACTTCGGCAGCGCCATTCAGGGCCGGCAGCCGGGCGCCTCCGTTACAAGAGTCATGAGTTGAAAGGCTTGCAGGTGACTGACACACACTCGGAATTGATAACGAAGCTGAATCGGAAAGCCGCCAGGATCGGCATTGTCGGACTGGGATATGTCGGTCTGCCGCTGATGCTTCGCTATTGCGAGGTCGGCTATGACGTCATTGGCTTCGACGTTGATCAATCCAAGGTGGCCGCGCTGCGCAGCGGCCGGTCCTATATCGAACATATCGATTCCGAGAAATTGTCGCGGTTTGTCGGTCAGAGCCTCGAGCCGACCACAGACCTCGCGCGAGTTTCCGAGGTCGACGCTCTCATTCTTTGCGTGCCGACCCCGCTCAGCAAGCACCGCGAGCCGGACCTGAGCTTTGTTCTGAGTACGATCGATTCCGTGCTGCCGTACCTGCACCGCGGCATGGTGCTATCGCTCGAGAGCACGACCTATCCCGGCACCACAGACGAGGAGTTGAAGCCGCGCATTGAGGCTCAGGGCCTCAAGGTTGGCGAGGACATCTTCCTGGTCTTCTCCCCTGAGCGGGAAGATCCCGGAAATCAGAGCTATTCCACCCAGACCATTCCAAAGGTGTGTGGCGGCTGTACGAGCCAGTGCCTGGCGGCCGGGATTGCCCTGTACAATCAGGTCGTCGACAAGGTGGTCCCCGTCAGTTCGACGCGCGCCGCCGAACTGACCAAGCTGCTCGAGAACATACACCGATCGGTGAACATCGGTCTTGTCAACGAAATGAAGATCGTCGCTGACAAGATGGGTATCGATCTTCACGAGGTCATTCGCGCTGCCGCCACCAAGCCGTTCGGTTTTGTCCCCTACTATCCCGGCCCGGGGATCGGCGGGCACTGCATTCCGATCGATCCGTTCTATCTGACCTGGAAGGCTCGCGAATACGGCGTTCATACCCGCTTCATCGAACTCGCCGGTGAAATCAACTCCTCGATGCCGGACTATGTCGTCTCGAAAGTCGTTGACGCTCTGAACTCCAGGAAGAAATCGGTCAACGGCAGCAAGATTCTCGTGCTCGGCATCGCCTACAAGAAGAACGTGGACGATTCCAGAG
>JBAQER010000945.1:0-8183 GCA_049286845.1 Bradyrhizobium sp. | reverse complement strand
GATAATGCGTTAGGTTCGGTCGTCGTCGTCGCCATTGTACCCCCGCCCGAAGATCTCAGCGGGCATATTGCACGGATTTCAACCTGTGAGACGATAAAAAACGCTTCAACCTCGCGCGCCAGCTTTGCTGGCACGCCAGTGCATGTTGCCAGTAACGGTAAACACCAGGAAATAGCGTGCCGCCTTGCAAATTACCGTGAGTTGAAATCATATACCGAGCCTCTCATAGGGATTCTTTATCATTTTGTTTTGGAGAACGAGATGCCCGATACACCAGCGAAGAGTGTTATTTCAGGCCGCGAAAATCTTGCAATGTCCGGCCACGTTAGATTTCCACGCCCATTGCGTGGCGCACCAATCGTTGTTGCTTCAGCAGCCGCCTACTCATGGGATACAAATCACCCGGAAGCCTTTAGGATTTTTGATGCCCAGGTCATGATAGGTCGCGTGACAGCCGAGGGATTTGACTACATGCTTCGGGGAAGTCTTGCGGGCAACGATCCCGCCGGCTGGACGCATTCAAATTTGCTCTATTACATCGCCACCGACCAGTAATCTTCAAAGCCCCTTCGGGGGCTTTGTTTTTGGGTTTTTCCGAGGCCCGATGAGCGCAACCACAGCAGACTGCGCAACATCCCCTTCAAGACCAGTTTCTTCGATGACCTTTACGTACCGGTGTGACTGGCAAGCGGTCGCGGTCGCATCCATCGCCGTCAAACATCGCTCGCCTGCGTGCGCTGCCCCCAATCTTCTCCAATACCGGCAGCAGGTGCTTCAAAAACTCCGCCGGGTTCTCGCTCATCGGAAAATGGCCGAGGCCCTTCATGATGGTAACCTCGCTGCCGGGAATGCTCCTTGCCACCGCGAGCGTCTCTTCCGGCGTGCAGGAATAGTCGTATTCGCCGGACAGCAGGAACAGCGGACATTTGCTGGTGTCGATCTCTGCGACGCGCCCCCTGATGTCGCCGTCGAGCTTGTAGAAATAGAGGTCCCCTTTGAACACGCCGGGGCCGCCCTGCATGTAGTGCCACAGCGTTTCCCAGCGCTCGTTGTCGGGCGCATCGGGGCCGACCAGGCCGGAGACGATGGCGGCGGCGATTTCGCCGCCATGGACGTCGGGCCGGTGCAGGAAATTCAGGTCGTAATAGGGATCGACATGGGCGCCGGCCTGCAGGCCGATGATGGCGCGGAAGCGGTCGGGGTGTTCAAGCGCCAGATGCAGCGCGATGCGGCCGCCGATCGAACAGCCGATCGCGATCGGCCGGTCGAGTTCGAGCGCGGTCATGATGTCGAGGATCATGGTGGTGTATTGCGCCGAGGTGAGCTGGTATTCCTCGTTGTGCCAGCCTGACGGCGGCGACGACTTGCCGTGCCAGGGCATGTCGAAGGCGATGACGCGGTGGCGGCGGGTAACACGCTCGTCGTTCATCAGCGCGCGGTATTGCCGGCCGTCGGAGCCGGCGGTGTGCAGGCAGAGCAGCGGCGTGCCCCGGCCGGCTTCCTCGACATAGATGCGGTGATGGCGTCCGAACAAATCCAGATGCATGTAGCGGCCGATGATCGGCTCGAATGCCGCGCTCATGCTTTGGCTCCCTCGGCGCGCAGTTTCGCCAGCGCTTCCTTGAAGTAGCGAAGATTGGCCATGAAGACCTGCAGATTGCCTTCGGCCTTCAGTACGCGCCGCTTGATCAGCGCCAAGAGATCGTTGGAGCCGGGCGGGGGCCGGCTCAACCAGAATTTCCCCCATTCCTCTTCCGGCGCGCGCAGCGCAAAGGCGGACGACGGCATCACGAACGGCCCACGGGTGACCGACGCCACCCTGCCCTCGTAGATCGAGATCAGCCAGGCGGTGGTGCCTACCTCCAGAAGGAACGTGGTGGTGAGAAACCGCCCGCGCCGGACCAGCGCTTCATCCTCGTTGACCCGCGCCTTGAGCGTCTCGATCATCCCGGCCTCCTCGTCGGCAAGCCGCCGGCCGCGGCGCCGTTACCATTTGTCTCGCATGATCAGGGGATTGGCCGCCGCGTCAACCGGTTACAACCAGGCGCATACCAGCACCAGGTTGGCCGCGCAGGCCGCCAGCAGCGCGACGGCGAGCGTCACATGCACGCGTTCGCAGGAGGTTTGCAGGGTCATTCTCATGGCCGGCAAAACATCCGGCGATTCTACCCGAGGAGTCTCGCACGATATTTTTCGGACGATTCAGGACTCGTTTACGACTCAGGGACTCCCGGCCGCACTGGCCCCGGATCCGGCGAATCGGCCTGTCAGGTTGCTTCTCACTGGGGCATGACCCGCCGCCCTCGCGGGGCTGGATCTGCAGTTGAGCACGTGACGGGGCGGGCCCGGCTGCCGGGCGCACAGAAGCGCGAACCCGGAATCGCGAAGGCGAGACCCCTTTGGAGACCGACGCTACGGTGTCGCCACTGCCAATGAAGCCTGATCGCCGGCCCGTGCCACGCAAACCCTCTTGCGGTGCAGGCCCCGGATCGCTCCGGTCACCTTCAGCACCTTGCCCGCCACACAGGAGGCGTCCTGCACGTAGGCGATTTCATAGGGTGCAAGGATCAGGGGTTCGGATTTCAGGACGGTCTGGGCGGAGCACGGCACCGAAAATGCCGCTAAAATAAGCCCTAACGCAAAAACACGCATGTTCGTTGTCCACCAACCGGCAAAACCATAATAGCGCATTGCGGGCAGAAGTTCCGACGCCGGCAAAAATTATTTTTCGGCTGGCGGCGCAAGCGCCCGCCTGCATCGCGGCGGGTTCTAAATGAGATTTGTAAACAAAAAGGCCGGCGCCAGGCCGGCCTCTTCCCGTTTCGTTGCACCGCCCGCCAGTGCCCGGTTAGGGGCCTGGCCGGTAGCGGGCTCAGTACTTGGCGACGACCGGGCCACCCCAGCCGAAGCGGTAGTTCAGGCCGACCTTGACCGAATGCTCGTCGTTGCGGAAGCGGGCGCCGACGACGTCGGGCGGGCCGGCTGTGATGGTGGTATTGCCGAAGTTGTAATACTGGTACTCGGCCTTGGCCGACCAGTTCGGCGCGAACATGTATTCAAGGCCGGTGCCGACGGTGTAGCCGTCCTTGTGGTTGCCGTCGGTGGTGAAGGCCGCCGGGGCACCCGCGACGGTCACCCCGATATTGTTGCTGTCGCGCCAGGCGTAGCCGCCCTTGGCGTAGAGCAGCGCCGGACCCCAAGTGTAGCCGACCCGGCCGGTGACCGAACCGAGCTGGTTGTTGTTGCCGCCGGTCACGAGCGTGCCGCCCGGGAACAGCACGCCATTGTTATTGTCGGCGTTGAGCCAGCTGTACTGGGCTTCGGCGCCGATCACCCAGTTCTGCGCGAACTGGTAGTCGAAGCCGGCCTGCACGCCGCCCAGGAAACGCGCGTCGCTGCTCTGCAGGCTGTTGTCGCCCGCGAACGCGCCGCCGAGATGGCCGCCGATGTAGAAGCCGGTCCAGTTATAGACCACCGCGGGGGCGGTGTAGGCGGGAGCCTTGGAATAGGTGCGCGGAGGGATGTCAGCCGCGGCCGCGGGGGCGGCAAACGCGATCAGGGCGGCTGCGCCGAGCAGAAGTTTCTTCATGATTGGTTCCCCGTTATGTCGACATCGACATCAATCAAACAACGTGGCCTCAATTAGGTTGCTTCGCGGCAATGCCGGAGCTGTGATGGTTCGTAACCGTGACGGGGCGGCAACAAAGCCCTTTGGTTCCAGCACAATCCGGTTTTCTGCCCGGTTTTCTGCCCATAACAGCTCACCTCGCAGCTATAGGCTGCGTCTCCCGAAGCCAGGGTCAGGTTCAAGCCTCGCTGAAATGTGATCGGATGGCCCCCGGCCGAAGCCGGGGCAAAATGACCGGGAGACGGGCCCGCGGCGGCAACGCCGGGCCGCTACCGCGGCAGCTTTTCCAGTTCGGGAAACGGCGCATAGGTCGCGCCGGCGCAAATTTCGCCAGCGTTCTCGACCAGGCGGTCGAGCCGGCCATCGACATAAAGCACGGCGCTTGCGCGCCCTTCGCGATAGGCGCCGTCGCTATCCCGCGCCGCAAAGCGCAGGCAGCTGACATAGCGCAGCCTCCCGCCGACGGTCCGCTGCACCGGCTCGGCCATCACGGCGTTCCGTACCCCGACAGGGTTGTTCAGGTAGGTTCGCATGAACGCCAGTATCTCGGTGCGATAGTTGGTGGGATACGGCTGGTTGGCGACGCCGCGATCGTCCGTATAGCTGATGCTCCTGCCGTCGTCGCTGCTCACGCAGGCGGCGAGCGCGATCGGCAACAGCAGGATCGCGGCACGCTTTGCTGATATTCCCAAGTGCAACCCGTCGTTTGAGGCTCTGACGACCGGAAGCGTTCTAGACCTTCCCCGAGGCAATTGGAATTCGCATCTCGTTTGGCGGACGGCGCGCCGGCTTGCCGGGAAACGTACCGGCCCGCCGCCACTGGGGAAGCAATGGCGTGCGGGCCGGCCTGATCTCCGCGGGACGCGCGATGGGCAATATGGATCAAACACGCCCTGCGGATCAGTACCAGCGATGCCGGTGGAAGCGATAGTGATCGCGGAAATGCCTGTCGTGATGACGGAAATGCCTGTGGTGATGGCGGCCCATCCAGGCGTTGGAGTTCAGCACGCCCGGATTCACATACACGCTCTCGGGGACATGGCCGGTCCGGCCCGGGCCGTGGGCCATCGCGGGCGCCACCGCAAGCACGGAAGCCGCAAGCAGCGCGGCGGAAATGGTCTTCAGCATGGTCGTGTCCTCCAGGGGATCTCGAGGGTGCCGGTCGGATGGCCGGGCTCGTCGATCATGCCTGTGAACCTAATCGCCACGCGCTGAACCCATCCTGAAGCGCAAACGCGGACTTCGTTCATCTGGATGACATCTTCGTCATGTCCGGCTCGCGGCTGGCGGTCGATCACATTGGGGCGATGAGCCGGGAATGTTCCGGCGCAGGAGGTGTTCAAATCAACGGGCAGCGGTGTAGGATTTGCCCTATTGGAAATCGGGAGAGATGCATGAACAGAATTGCGATCAGGTTTTTGACGCTGGCGATATTCGCGATGGCGCTGGTCACGGCGCCCGTAATCACCAAGGTATACGCCGCGCCTGACAACGATCCTCCGCCTCCGTCGTCGGACAAGGGCAAGAAGAAGAAGTCCAGCGAAGTCAAACCCGGCATCGAGGACACCGCCTTCGCCAAGGGTTATCGCGCCGCCTACGCCACGATCTATGACCGCAACGACTATGCTTCCGCGATCCAGCAGCTGAAGGCACTCGGTCACGACGACAGCGCCGCCGTCGCCAATCTGATCGGCTATTCCTATCGCAAGCTCGGCGACTACAAGGTGTCGCAGATCTGGTACGAGCGCGCGCTGAAGGCGGATCCGAACCACGTCAAGACCTGGCAGTATTACGGGCTGTGGCAGGTCGAACAGGGCAACCGTGATTCTGCGCAATATCACCTGAACCGGATCGCTGCTCTCAGCGGTACTGCGAGCGAGGAATATCGCTCGCTGGCCGCAGCACTGGAAAAGCCGCCGGGCACCGGACTGGTTTACTGATCGACGCGACGTTCGACGAACCGGCGCAATCCTTGAAAGGGTTGCGCCGGTTTCCTGTTGTTACGGCCTCATTTCATCAGCGCCTCAACCTCTGTTCGAAACGCCTGGCGCGCGCCGTCGCGCGAATAGAACATGTGGCCGCCCGGATAGACCACGAGCTTCACGCGCTCGGGGGAGGCGTAGGCCGGCAGTTGGTCGAGCAGTATCTTCGAGCCGAAATACGGCGTCGCCAGATCGAACAGTCCGTGCGCCACCACGAGCTTCAGCTTCGGGTCGACCGCGAGAATCTGCCGTAGCTGGGAAATCGATTCCGGCGGATGGATGCCGCGGCCGAAATCCCAGGCCCTCTCCACCGCGCCGTTGAGCAACCGGTAGGAGCCGACCGGCCGCCAGTTGAGCTTGCGCGTGGTGAGGTCGACCACCGCGCTGGTCAGCGGCGCCACCAACGGTTCGCCCGAGGGATCGCCGAAACGATAAGAACTCGAATCCGGATAGGGATCGAAGCCCGTGACCGACGCGTCGTAGCGGCCGGTCACCCTGCCATTGCGACGATCCAATTCGCGGCGAAACTCGGCGACGGCGAAGCGCCCGGCGAGCCTGCGGCTCACTGAAGGATCGATTCCCGTTAGCGCGGCCACCCTGTCGGCGAGCCGCGTGGTCGCCTCGGTATCGGCCGATCCCTTGATGAGATCGCTCAGGAATTCGCCTTGCGCATAGCGCTCGACATCGGCGAGGTCGGCGCGGGTCACCGCGCCCTTGGCCCCCCGCGCGACCGCCACCATCGAGGGAAGGCTCCAGACATATTGCAGCAGGCTCGAGCCGGTGAACTCGCGGAAGTCGAACAGCGGCGAGACCAGGATGAGCCCCCTCACCCCGACGCCCTGGTCGACCTGCAGATTGCGGACGATCTTCGGCCCGCGTATCCCGCCATAGCTTTCGCCGGCGACGAATTTCGGCGACAGCAGGCGGTCGGATTTCTCCAGCCAGCGGCGGATGGTAAGTGCGATCAAGTTGACGTCGCCGTCGACCGAATAAAAGCGCTTGCGCACCTCCTCGCCGCTGGCGACGAAGCGGCTGTAACCGGTGCCGACCGGATCGATGAAGACGAGATCGGTAAAGTCGAGCCAGGTCTCGGCGTTGGGCAAGAGATCCGGGGATGCGGACGACGTCACCGCGTCGGCGTTGATGGCGAGCCGCCACGGACCGGCAGCGCCGAGCTGCAGCCACGCCGAGGCCGCGCCCGGCCCGCCATTGAAAAGGAAGGTCACCGGCCGGGTGCGCGCGTCGGCGCCATTGAGCTGGTAGGCGGTGTAGGCGATGTCGGCTTGCGGCTCACCCTTGTCGTCGAACAGCGGAATCGAGCCGGCGGTGGCGGTGAAGTCGAGCGTTCTTCCGGGGAGAGCGAGCGTGTGCTTGGTCGTCGAATCCTGCGGCAGACGATGTTGCTCGGCGGCCGGCGGGGTAGAAGCGCCGCCGCGCACCCCGGTTGCGCCCGCCTTTTGGCCCGACGGCGTCGCCGCCGGTTGCGGCTGATGCGCGTCCTCGGCGCGCGCGCCTGTCATCGCCGCGAGCGCGAGGAGCACAAGCACGACCAGCGCATGGCGCGGCGCGACCCGGCGAATGGCCATATCGGTTTTTCTCCCTGCTTGCGTCGCCCTGTCGATCAAACAGGGCTGGCGCTTCCGGCAGCGGTTCCTGGCTGCGGCAGCCCCAATATTTTTCGCAACAAACGGGGATCGATGACAATCACGATTCCGCTAGATCATGATCCGATTGGATCGAATCGGATCATGATCGCATCTCTCTATTGAAGCATGATCCCGGGCAAACGCTTTGCGTTTGTCCCGAGGGGAAACCGGTTCCCGCTTCTCCAGATCATGCTCTAACGGCGTCGAAGCGTTCGGCGGCGAATCACTGCTGCAGTTGGCGCTCGTACCGGAGCTGCGCCTGCAACGTGGATATCCAGAACAGCGAAATCGCGCGCGTGATGACGCGGTCGATCGCCGAGAGCGCAGGTTTGACCGCGGTAAAGATGTTGCTCATCGCTGTCCCCTATCCCTGACAACCATCGCTTGCGGATGGTTGGAGACTAGGCCGGACCGGTCGATGTCACCGTGACGCAGGTCACCGAGCCGGCCCCTGGAATGCTCGATTTAGGCCCGTTCCTGTCGTAAACTCGGCTCTCACCACGGCGCCGCCGGCAAAACCACGTCGGTGCCGGCTTCTTGAATGCACCATTGCGTGATATTGGTCACATTCGCCTCAGGGCGGATCAAGCTAGCTGCGCGATACTTCGTTCGACTTTCATCATCAGCGGAAGCGAATTGATGAAGGCCGGCGAGTTTCGATATCTGGCTGTGCGGAGCAGGCTCGATTCCTTGTTGAGCCTGGCTTCGACTTTTTGGATGAGGTTTTAGGATGAAAAAAGCGATTGTTGTTCTCATCGGTGTCATAGGGTTTGCGGGAGCAGCGGCAGCCCAGGCGCCGGTTGCAGTCGTGGAAGAGGTTCAGGGCAATGTCACCGGCGCCGAGTTCATGGACTACGTTGCGCAGGGAAAGGTCATCAAGCTCGGACAAGGCGGCTCCGTTGTGCTCGGCTACATGAAATCCTGCCG
>JBAQER010000944.1:0-3716 GCA_049286845.1 Bradyrhizobium sp. | reverse complement strand
ATCCGAAACCTTGCGGCCGTGAGCCTTGACATATTCGGCGGCGAGCGTGTCGTTCTGGATAAATGCCTGAAGCCACCAGGAGCGCTGTCGCTCCGTGCCGGCCTCCACGCGATGCAGGAGATCGGCTTCGCTGACGATGCCGACTATCTTGCCGGTGTCGTCCAATACCGGCGCCGCGCTGATCTTCTTATCCAGAAACAGTCTTGCGACCTCCTCCACGGTCGTGGAGGGCTTGACGGTGATGACCGGCGAAATCATGACATCACGGACTAGCATGGCAAATCTCCATCAATAAGATTTTCAGTTAAGGGCGAGGCTCCGCTGCTGTCGTTGATTCAGGTCAAGCTGCGGTAGCCGGCGCGGCCTTGGCTTCCAGCGCCGCGGCGATGGCGTCGTCGACCCGCTCGAGCCAGATAAACTCCAGCTTCTCGCGGGCCGTCAGCGGAATGTCATCGAAGTCCCGCCGGTTTCGCGCCGGCAGCATGACGCGGGTCAGCCCGGCCGCGGCGGCGGCGACTACCTTTTCCTTGATGCCGCCGACCGGAAGCACGAGGCCCCGCAGCGAAATCTCGCCGGTCATGGCGGTGTCGCTTCTGACCGTACGATCCGTGAGCAGGGAGGTCAGGGCGGTAAACATGGCGACACCCGCGCTTGGTCCGTCCTTTGGCGTAGCGCCGGCGGGGACATGGACGTGGATATCGCTCTTTTCGAACAGCGCGGGATCAATGCCGAGCTGCACGGCGCGGCTCTTCACCAGCGTCAATGCCGCCTGCACGCTTTCACGCATGACCTCGCCAAGCTGGCCGGTCAGGATCAGCGCGCCCTTGCCTGATGTGCGGGTAGCTTCGATGAAGAGGATGTCGCCGCCGACCGGGGTCCAGGCGAGCCCGGCGGCGACGCCGGGCACGCTGGTGCGCATGGCGATCTCGCTTTCGAATCGGGGCTGGCCAAGCACATCGGCGATATCCTTGGTGGTGAGGGCCACCCGGCTTGCGCTGCCTTCCGCAACCTGGACCGCGACGTTGCGGAAAGCCTTGCCGATCTCCCGCTCCAGGCTGCGGACGCCTGCCTCGCGTGTGTATCCTTTGATGATCAGCCGTAACGCATCCGCGTCGATCTCGACCTGTTCCGCCTTCAGCCCGTTGGCCTCGAGCTGGCGGCGGACCAGATAGCGCTGCGCGATCTCCAGCTTCTCGTCTTCGGTGTAGCCGGCGAGACTGATGATCTCCATGCGGTCGAGCAGGGGCCCCGGGATGCTGTCGAGCATATTGGCGGTAGCCACGAACACCACCCGTGACAGATCGAACGGCACCCCGAGATAGTTGTCGCGGAACGTGCCGTTCTGCTCGGGGTCGAGCACCTCCAGCATGGCAGCCGAAGGGTCGCCCTGAATGCCGCGCCCCATCTTGTCGATCTCGTCGAGCATCATGACGCAGTTGCGCGCGCCCGCCTTCTTGATCGCCTGGATGATGTTGCCGGGCAATGCGCCGATATAGGTGCGCCGATGACCGCGGATCTCCGCCTCGTCATGGACGCCGCCGAGGCTGACGCGCACGAACGGCCGCTGCATCGCGCGGGCGATGGATTGCCCCAGCGAGGTCTTGCCAACGCCGGGCGGGCCGACGAAACAGAGGATCGGCGCCTTGCCCTGCGGCGCCAGCTTGCGGACCGCGAGATATTCGACGATCCGGCTCTTGATCTTCTCGAGGCCATAGTGATCCTCGTCGAGAATGCGCCGCGCCCCGGCGATATCGATCGGCTTTTCCTCCGGCAGGCTCCAGGGCAATTCGATCAGCCAATCGAGATAGCTGCGGACCATGCCGGCTTCGCCGGCCGCCTCCGGCATACGCTCGTAACGGCGGACTTCCTTGCGCGCCTGGCTTTCCGCCTCCGGCGGCATCTTGGCCTTGGCGATGGCTTCGTTCAGCTCCGCGACCTCCTGCGCCTTGCCGTCGCCTTCGCCGAGCTGGCGCTGGATGGTGGCCATCTGCTCGCGCAGGATCGCCTCGCGCTGGCGCTCGTCGAACGTCGCCTTGGTCTGCTTGCCGATCTCGGCGCTGAGCCGCAGCACTTCGATGCGCTCGGCCAGATGCCGCGAAACCTTGTCCATGCGAAGCACAAGGTCGACGGTCTCGAGGATCTCCTGCTTCTCCTGCGGCTTGATATCCATGTAGGAGGTCGCAAGGTCGGCCAGTGTAGAGGGCGAAGTGGTGCCTTGCAGCACGGCAATCAATTCCTGCGGCGCTTGCGGCAACAGCTCGGCGGCTTCGATCGCCTGCCGCTGCAGATTCATGAAGTGGGCTTCGATTTCCGGCGAACTCGCCGTGGGCTCCGGGATGTGCAGGACACGGGCCGCGAGGAACGGCGTGCCCGGCAGGAAATCGAGCACCCGGATGCGCTGGACGCCCTGGCAGACGACATGGTGCGTTTCATCGGGGCCGGTGATGTAGCGCACGATATTCGCGAGCGTGCCCACACGGTAGAGATCGTCGGGGCCGGGCTCGTTCACCTCGGGATCGCGCTGCAACAGCAGGCCGATCTGCCGCTGTTCGCGCACGGCCTGTTGGGCGGCCGCGACCGATTGCGACCGGCCGATCGTGATAGGGAACACCACCCCCGGAAACAGCACGGTGTTGCGCACCGGCACGATGATGAGAGCGTCCGAAGGTATCGAAACCGGTTGCTCGGAGGCCGGGCCGGAGGCGGGGGCGTTGCTATCATTGACCGACATGGACATTCCTCAGGACTTGGCGAGGCGCAGGCCGACGCAGCCGTTGGCGGCGAAGCGGGTGATGGTGTAGCGGCCGAGCGGCAATTTTATGCGCCGTTCGAAACGCCCTTGCGGCAGCTCGAGACGGAGGATCCGCGCGTTACGCAGTTCCGGAGGCAGCACCCGGTGTCCGCTGACGACAAGGATTCCCTGGTCGATCACGGCTGTCACCTCATTGGGGTCGACGCCGGGCAGGGCGAGAAAGATCAGCACCTCGCTGTCGGTCTCCAGCACGTCGGTCGGCGGCTCCCAACTCGGCTCGCGCGAGCCGGCCAAGGGCTGCAGATTCAAAAACTGCTGGTGCAGACGCTCGGCCCGGGCAAGCGTTTCGATCGCGTCGGACAGCATCCAGTTGATGGGGTTCTTGGGGGGCATTCATGTCTCTCCCGTCCACATTCAATTGCTAGATAGGGTCGCGCTCGGCTTTTTGCCAAATGTCGGCCGCACGCCGAATTGATTGATCGCAACTGATCGGCGCCCCAGCCGGGATGTTATTGACCCAAATCAAGCGCCGGTTCGATCCGATGCCTATCAAAGATGACAATCCAGAGCCGGATTTTCGCTGGGATCGGGCCGAGCCTTGGTGCCGGCCCTTCACTCTCGCTTGAAGATTGGGGCGGCGCGTGATGGAAAATAGGATCTGGTCGCCCGCAGCCGCCGGGCCGGTTGCAAGTCACCGTCTGCTTCGGCTGTTCGCCCTGAACGGAACCGACGAACTCGGCCGCGAGATCGGCAATATCCTCGGCCATTCCCTCAGCGCGCATGAGGAGCGGGAGTTCGAGGACGGCGAGCACAAGGCAAGGCCGCTCGACCCCGTCGGCGGCGCCGACGTTTACGTGATCCACAGCCTTCATGGCGGGCCGGAGCACAGCGCCAACGACAAGCTCTGCCGGCTGCTGTTTTTCATCGGGGCATTGAAAGACGCAGGCGCCCGGCGGGTCACTGC
>JBAQER010000943.1:0-2630 GCA_049286845.1 Bradyrhizobium sp. | reverse complement strand
GTAACGGAAACCGTCCGCCATCGCCGAGGACGCGGTTACGGCCAACAGTCCGGCGGATAACAAGGCGATCTTGATGGGCGACATTGCACTTCTCCGTTGTGGGCATCCGCGGAACAGGCGCGGATGTGTGAACGGGACATTGGAGAAGGACTGGCCCGACCTGAAATATCGATTGGCTCTGGAGTCGATGCCCGCGGGCTATGTAACGCGAGACCTACCGGACGTGACGAGGGTACAACCGCCGGCATCGCCCCGTAGAACTGCCGCTTCGTCCACCGTGTTGACAATCCGGTGGACAGGCTGTGGAAAAGCGGTGGATGAATGGGCAGAAAAGCCGGTGGATTTATTGTGCAGGATGAGCGCGCCGGCTGTGGGCAATGCCGGTATGTTTCAGTGTATAAGGCTGTTAACAATCCTTGCTTAAAGCGCCGACAGGCGGTGAACACCACGACCGTCTGCTTCAATCGCCCGGACCCTTGATGACCTCCACCCTGACCCCCGCCACCACCCGCGCCAGCTTTGCGATCGGCAGCGAACAGACCGCCAAGCGCGTGGTCGATCTCCTGACCGAAAGCTTTTTCGAGGGCCAGGCGGCGATCGCGGCGTTCGAGGACGCCGGCGGACGCTGGGGCATCACGGTGCATTTCGCCGAGCCGCCGGATCAGGCCTCGATCCGCGAACTGGTCCGTCTCGCCGCCGGCGACGACGTCGCGGGGGATATCGCCTTCGACACGGTGGAGGCCAAGGACTGGGTCAAGGCCACGCTGGAGGAACTGGTCCCGGTCCGCGCCGGCCGCTTCATCGTGCACGGCCACCATGACCGCTCAAAAGTGCCGGCCAACAAGCTCGGCATCGAGATCGAGGCGGCGCTGGCGTTCGGCACCGGCCATCACGGCACCACCCGCGGCTGCCTGCTGCTGCTCGACGAGGTGCTGAAGGCCTGGCGTCCGCGGCGCGTGCTCGACCTCGGCACCGGCACCGGCGTACTCGCCATCGCGGCGGCGAAGGCGCTGCAAATCAATGTGCTGGCGAGCGACATCGATCCGCTGTCGGTGCGCGTGGCCGCGGAGAACACCCGGCTCAACGGGGCAGGCGACCTGGTGGAGACGATCCGGGCGACCGGGTTTTCGGCGCCGCAATTCGCGCAGCGCGGGCCGTTCGATCTGGTGCTTGCGAACATCCTCGCCAATCCGCTGCGGCAAATGGCAACGCCGATGGCGCGGCATCTCGCACCATCGGCGCTGGTCATTCTCTCAGGGCTGCTGCCGCCTCAAGCCAGCGGCGTCGTTGCCGCCTATCGCGCGCGTGGGCTGGTATTGGTGCGTCAACTCAAAATCGAGGGCTGGAGCAGCCTGCTGATGCGCAAAGTAGCCTAAAGGCTCAATCCGGTGGCCGGCGCTGGCTGCGGGCGATCACGCCCTTTTCGTCGCGCGAGCTCCGCTTGACGCGCGCCTCGACGAAGCGATCCAGAATCTGGACGATGACACCCCGTTGCTTCTTTTCGATGGATGGAATCGGGCCGCGGCGAACCGGGGGCGAAATCTTCTCAAACGTAAAAGCGGGCATTGTGTATCCCCTCGTCGTTGAGTTGAAACACTCCTGGAATTTCCCCAGATATCGTTGGAACAACTGTCCGTGCGAGCAAATCGTTCCATCCCGTCTGATGCGAGCATAATAATTCAAGCACAATCCATGCCAAATCGGGTTGATTTGGATCAGATTGCGGAGCGCTCTCTGCAATCCTAAGGTGACCACGCAATGTTCGAAGCCCATTTCCAGACATTCGAAGACCCCGAAGCCGGCGTCGCGCTGGCGGCGCGGCTATCGGCGTTTCGCGAGGAGCTGGCACGGCGCAAGCTGACCGGATTCGTGATTCCCCGCGCCGATCAGCAACAAAACGAATATGTCGCCCCCTCGGAGGAGCGGCTGGCCTGGCTGACCGGCTTTACCGGATCCGCCGGCATGGCTGTCGTGCTGACCCAGCAGGCCGCGGTGTTCGTCGACGGCCGCTACACGCTGCAGGCAGCGAAACAGGTCGATACCAAGGCCTGGCAGGTCGAGCCGCTGGCCGATCCGCCGCCGGAAAGCTGGCTGGCGCAGCATCTTGCCGCCGGCGACCGCCTCGGATTTGACCCGTGGCTGCACACTTCGGCGGCAGCCGAACGGCTGGCCGGGGCCTGCGCCCGGGCCGGCGCGGAACTGGTCGCGGTCGACAGCAACCCGCTCGATTCGGTGTGGACCGAGCGCCCGCCCCCGCCGCTCGGCCCGGTCGCCATACACGGCCCGCAATTTTCCGGCGAAGCGGAAGCCGAAAAGCTGAAGCGGATTCGCCTCGAGATCGTGCGTCTCGGCGTCGACGCGGTGGTGCTGTCGGATTCGCACGCGGTGGCCTGGACCTTCAATATCCGCGGCGCCGACGTCTCGCACACGCCGCTGCCCCTGTCCTACGCGCTGGTGCCGAAGGACGGCCGGCCCACGGTGTTCATCGACCACCGCAAGCTGTCCAACAGCGCCCGCGATCATCTCGAACAGTCGGCCGATGTCGAGGAGCCGGATGCGCTGGCGCCGAGGCTCACCGCGCTGGCGCAAGCTCACGCCTCGATCGCGCTCGACAGCGCCACCGCCGCCGA
>JBAQER010000942.1:0-6014 GCA_049286845.1 Bradyrhizobium sp. | reverse complement strand
ATCATCGGGCCTTTCAGGACACCCTCCCGGATCTTGAGCTGCCCGTTCTGCCGGGTAAATTCTGCGCGCACTCGCGAGAAGGAAACGCCGTTCTGCAGGCCGGCCGTCCCGCCGGCGGCCACGCGATCGAGCGAAGCCTCCCCCTTGATGGCGAAGTCGCGGACGTTGATCAGGCCCTCGCGCGGGCCGGGATCGGCCGTCGGAGGATCCATGGCCAAGGTGAGCTGGCCGCCGACCACCTTGGAGTAGGTGTCGGTGAATCGCAAAAATGCGCCGGCGTCGTTGGTCTCGAGATAGATCAGCTCGCGGCCCTGGGCGCGGCCGCGCAGATCTGCCGTCAGCGGCGTGTCGCGGCCGAGCTTGCCGCTCAGCGTGAAGCTCCTGATGACACCGTTGCGCCGCGATAGTTTGGAATCGACGCTGCGCACCGCCTCACCATTGAAGCCGGCCACCGCACCGAGTTTCACGTCCACATCGAGATCGATGCTCCTGGTCTTGCTCCTGGCGTCGCCGTCCCTGCCCGAAATGGCCGACTTGAGGAAGCCACGGCCGTCGAACACGTCGCCGCGCATCGTCACTTTCAGCGTGCCATCCGGGCCGCGCTCGGCCTTCAGCGAGCTCTTGTCGCCTTCGGAGGGCGAATAGGTCGGGAAGTTGGCGCTGATCACGTCGCTGTTCTGGTCGACCTCGAGCGAGCCCTTGATCGATACGCCGCCGCCGTCGATGACGATGTCCTCGAGCCGGGTGGATTGCGGCTTCTGCACGACGTTGAACACCGCGCGGCTCGACTTGCCCGGCATTTTGACCCAGCCCGGCAGGATATTGTCGAGTCTCAACGCGGTCAGATCGGCCTCGATACCGAGACGGCTTTCGCGATCGGGGCCGCCGATCTTGCCGATCAGCTTGACCGGCAGGGCCCCGCTGACCGCCGGTCCGAGGTCGAGGCCGAGGCGCGCCCGGCTTGCGTCATCGAGGGTCGCCTGCAATCTGACATCCGCATCGCCCTCGCTCGGCTTGCGGTAATCCAGCGAGGCCGCCTGCCCGTTGATCTTGACGTCGCCCTTGACCTGATAGCCGGCATTGTTGGCTGTCACCTTCAGCGTGTTGGCTTCGAGCTTCTGGTTCATCACGAGCTTGTCGGCGGCAAACCCGCCGAGATCGGCCGTGATGGAATAGGTGGTGTCGGCCTTGGTCAGTTCGCGCTTGATCGGCAGGCCGAGCGTGACCACGGCGGACATCGTTCCCTTGCTCAAATTGGGATCGATCAGGGTGCCGGAAAATTCGCTCAGCCGATCGGAGGCGAGAATTTCGGCCGCGGCCGGCACCGGGCCGTCGATCCGGAATTTGACCCGCGCCGGCGCGGGCTTCGGCGCCATATCCGGCACCTCGAATACGAGGTCGGTGATGTTGAGCTTGCGCCCCGCGGGCGTATCGGACACCGCCTGCCCGATGGTCACGGTCGCGGTGCGGCCGGTAACGCGGGCCTTCAGATCGGCATCGCGCACCAGCGGCATGTCATCCACCGGCCGCAACGTCACGCCTGTTGCGACGATGTTGACGGCAAGGCCGTCATCGGGGATCGGCGGTCCCCGCCGCGACAGATTTCGGACCGGCGAGTTGACGCCGACCTCGATGCGCTGCAGCGAGCCGCGTTCGATCCGCTCGATCACCCATTCGCGCACTTCCGGAACGATCAGGATCGGCCACATCCGCTTCAGCGCCGACGCCGACATCGGCGTTCCCGCGAAACCCAGAGTCAGGCGCGCCTCGCCCGAATAGTCCACGCTGCCGGTTCCGGCGATGCCGATTTCGCCGTTGCTGATGTCGGCCTGCGTCAGCAGCACACGCTTCCTGTCGGTATCGAAGCGCAGCCCGATGGCGATGCGATTGAAGATCAGGGGTTGCTCGTTCTCCATCCCCGCCAGCACGATGGTGCCGCCGGAAAATCCCAGCTGCCAATCGGAGATGCTGCCGTTCGGCGGTTCGAGATGGGCCAACAGCGTGACCCGGTTGGAGCCGGAAATGATCTTGAAGGGAGCGACCAGCACGCGCCGTCCGGAATCCCATTCGACGTTGATGTCGGCCGAGTCGATCGCCATCGGATAATCAGGCGTGTCGCTGTCGATGATGTGGCCTGCGCCGGCGGTAACCTTGCCGCGGAAATAGGTCGGCAGGCCGTCGCGGCCGAGTTCGCCCTTCAATTCGCCCGACAGCGGCAAGTCCGCGCTGTAGGTGAGGTCCTTCACCCGCATCGCCAGCAGGATATTGGCGGCCGGGACCTTGTCGGCGCGGATGTCGACCGATCGCACGCCGTTGGCGGGAGGTCCGACCACCACGCGAAGCGACCAGGCACGCGCGCCCTCTTCGCCCAAGCTCAGCGCCACCCCGCCGCCGCTCGGCCGGCGCAGACTGAGGCTGATGTTTTCGAACGTCCATTTGTTGCCGCGCTGCTGGTCGTCGACGACGAGGTTTCCGTTCTTCAGGCCGATCTCGTTGAGGTTTTGCCCGTCGAGCCCGGTCAGGCTCAGGCTGTCGAGCCAGTCGAGGCCGGCAAGCAGGCCGCTCTGCGTGCTGTCCGGAGCGGGCGCAGATGGGGCGCCGGGCGGCAGCGGCGCAGCGGTTCCGAGCGGTTGCGGCGCTCCCGGGATTTGCCTCGGAAAGGTCGGCGCCAGGCCTGCGTCCTTTTTCGAAGCCACGCCGGTGGCGAGCGGCTTTGCGGTGTCGCCTGCGGAAACCGTCACGGTGCCGTCCGGGGAGATGCGCACCGCGAGTTCGGCGTCGACCAGGTTGAGGCTTTCGGCGCGAAGCCGTCCCATCAAGAGCGCCGTGCCGGAAAGCTTCACCTCGGCCTTCGGCGCGCTTGCCACGATGGCGCGGTCGCGGTCGCGAACGATGATATCGCGGATGCGCACCGCGATGCGGATCCGCCCCGCCCGCTCGATCTGGGTGCCGCCGATCTCGACCGTATTGCTGTGGCCGATATTTTCCTCGATCGCCGATGCGAGCCACGGCGTCGCCATCTCGAAATTGATCGGACCGGCGCCAAGCCGCCACCACAGTCCGCCGAAGCAGCCCGCGAAGATCACCAGCAAGGCCGCTATGACGACGGCAAGGCGCTTGACCCAGCGTTCGCCGGCAATCCACCGGCGGAAGCTCCTGACGCGATCACCGAACCGGTGAAAGCCGGAGTTCGACCGCGACAACAGCCGGCGCGCGCGATAGCCAGCCGCCTCGTCCTGGTCCTGATCCCAACCGGCATCATCCCACTGCGAGGGCTGGACGTCAGCACGCGGATTCGGTCCCTTGGGCGACGTATTTCTTGCCATTGCCTCTCGGTGCTGGCGCTGATTGTAAGATTGATCGCCGCCAAGACCGCGCTCGTCCACACGTAACGAGCGCTCCCGTGCCGGCATCGCTGCCAATCCTCGATTAATACTGTTACTCGTCATCGGGCCCGAGGAGCACATTGAACGAGCGGACGGGTGGTGCCTCAAATTCCCTGTAACCATACTCCGGGGTCGTCGGATTTGCCCAGCAGTCGGACCGAATCCCGCTTGCCCGGACAACACCCGCAATACCCCAATGATTGATCCGCCGAAAGCGACGAAAGGAAGGCGTATGTCCAAGAAAACGCGCAAGAAATCCCCCAAAACCCCGCCACTGAAGGCGGTCCGCACCAAGTCCTGGAAATCGACCAAAACATCGGCCAAAAAGCCTTCCGCGAAGACCAGCAAGGCAGCCGCCAAAAAATCGGGCAAGGCCGCGAGCAAACCAGCTGGCGCCGCTTCAGCGAAAGCATCCCATAAGGCCCCCTCGAAACCGTTAAGGAAGACTGTCCCGGCCGACTCGCCCGCGCGGACCGCGGCGGCATCGAAAGCGTCCGCCGCCAAGCTTGTGGCGCCGACGTCGCGCGCGTCCGGCTTGACCGAGGGGGCAATGGCACCCGCCTTCCGCCTTCCCCGCGACGGCGGCAACACCGTCTCGCTCGCCGATTACCGGGGCCGGAAACTGGTGCTGTTCTTCTATCCGCGCGCGGACACGCCCGGTTGCACCAAGGAGGCGATCGACTTCACCCGCTTGTCGAGCGCCTTTGCCGAACACCAGACCGCGGTGCTGGGCGTCTCTGCCGACCCGCTCAAGGCCCAGGAAGCCTTTCGCGACAAGCATGAACTCACCACTCCTCTGGTTTCGGATGAGCAGCACGAGATGCTGGAGGCCTATGGCGTCTGGGGCGAAAAATCCATGTATGGCAGGACCTTCCTGGGCATTCTTCGCACCACGGTTCTGCTCGGCGCCGATGGCCGGATCCTCAGGATATGGCGCAATGTGAAGGTCGACGGCCATGCCGACGAGGTGCTCGCAGCCGTTCGTGCGCTCTAATTTGTCCGGCTCCATTCGCTAAAAATTAACCATGAGACGGTCAAATCACCCCTGCAAAAGAGGCCGTACGGAACCCCACTCCGACCGGCGCGGGAGTGCCGATGTCGCATCGTTCCGGACATTATTCCGAGTATCCCCAACACCATCCGCATGACCACGCCAGGCCGTCTCCTCGCCGCGCGGCGGCCGGCCGTGCGGCGGTCGCGGCGGCGTCCCGCGGTCAGGACGGCTATACCCTGGTCCATGCCGGCAAGCAGGTACGCTTTGGCCCGGTGGCGTTCTGGATCGTGGTCGGCACGGTGACCGTACTCGGCATGTGGTCGGCGGCGACCGCGACCTATTTCGCCTTCCGCGACGACGTGCTCACCCGCCTGATCGCCCGCCAGGCGGAGATGCAATACGCCTATGAGGACCGGATCGCCGAACTGCGCGCCAGGGTCGACCGCACCACCAGCCGCCAGTTGCTCGATCAGGAGCAGTTCGACCAGAAGCTCGACCAGATCATGCGCCGCCAGACCACGCTGGAATCGCGCGCCACCGCGCTCGGCGCGATGCCCGACGTCGCGGTCACCGGTTCGATCAGGCCGCCGGCGCGCGGCGCCGCCGGCGACGCGGCGTCCTCAGGCACGCCAAAACCAAACCCGATCAGCGATACCGTGATCTTCGTGGCGCCGCCTGATCGCGAGGCGCGGCTGGAATCCCGCGCGCCGGCGACCGTCAAGGCGCCGCCGAACCACTTCGCCAAGGTCCAGGGCTTCGACAACGTTCTGGTCCGCTTGCAGACGTCGCTGGACCAGGTCGAGCGGCGCCAGATGGCGGCGCTCTCTTCGGTCGAGGACAGCATGGAATCGCGCGTCCGCCGGATGCGCGGGGTGATTTCCGATCTCGGTCTCGACATGGCGCAGCTCGAAGCCGCAGCGCCCCGCGCCGCCGTCGGCGGCCCCTTCGTTCCGGTCAAACTTCCTCCGGATGCCGGCGCCTTCGAGCGCCAGCTCTACCGGATCAACAGCACCCGAGCCCAGGTGGATCGCCTGAATCGGACGCTCTCGCTGGTGCCTTACCGCAAACCGGTGATCGGCGAAGTCGAGTTCACCAGTGGCTTCGGGGTCCGCAGCGATCCGTTCATCGGCCGTCCCGCCATGCATACCGGCCTCGATTTCCGCGCCGCGTCGGGCGACCCTGTGCGCGCCACCGCGGGCGGCAAAGTGGTGACGTCTGGATGGATGGGCGGCTACGGCCGCATGGTCGAAATCGACCACGGCAATGGTCTGTCGACCCGCTATGGCCATCTGTCGGAAATCAACGTCAAGGTCGGCGATCACATCAAGATCGGCCAGGTGATCGGCGCCGTCGGCTCAACCGGCAGGTCGACCGGTCCGCACCTGCATTACGAAACCAGGATCGACGGCGACCCCGTCGACCCGCAGAAATTCCTGCGGGCGGGTGTGCGGTTGAGTTCCGGTTAGAATCCGGTATCCCGGCTCGTCATCGAAGCGCCGTTCATCAGCCCGCCTTTGGTCACCCACTCGCCGAAAACTCCTTGGCTCAAGAATTCATGTCTTCAAGAATTCCTGGCTTCGGTGTCGGCTGCCGACGAGGCCAGGCGTCCTTGCGACAGAAGCTGAGCCACACGC
>JBAQER010000941.1:0-5284 GCA_049286845.1 Bradyrhizobium sp. | reverse complement strand
TCATGCTGCAGTCCTCCCGTTCAGCGCGGCGATCAGACGATCGGGCCGGATCGGAATCTCCGTCAGCCGGACGCCGGTGGCGTTGCGGATGGCGTTGGCCAGCGCCGGCGACGTCGGCACGGTCGCGACCTCGCCGATCCCGACGCTGCCGCCGAGCACATGGTCGAAGCCTTGCTCGTCGAAATGCACGTCGATCCCAGGCGTGTCTGATATCCCGGGGATGCGGTAGTCCTCCATCCCCGCGCTGAGGATGTCGCCGCTGCGCGGGTCGATCTCGCGCGCTTCATAGAGCGCATAGCCGAGACCCTGGATCACCGAGCCCGCCGCCTGGCTGCGCGCCAGCGCCGGTGCGGCGATCTTGCCGACCGCGATGCCGGTATGGACGTTGAGCACGCGGACATGGCCGAGCCAGGTGTCGACTTCCACCTCGATCACCTGCACCGAACTCGGCACGCCGGCGCCGACCACGATGTTGGAAAAGCGCCGCATCATCCAGCCGAAGATCAGGCCCATGAAGCCGGCGTCCTTCAGCGGCGAGCGGACCCCGGGAGATTTCGGTCTGGAGTCTTCGGGGCGCACGGCCGAGGCGCTGAGATCGGGCGCGGCCGCGATCATTTCCCGCCACGGCGCGTTGGAGCCGCGGACCGGCTTGCGCGTCGCACTGCGCTCGATCGCTTCCTTCAGCTTCTGCACCGCAAGCAGCGTCGGCGGAATCACCGAGGCCGTCGAGCGGCTGCCGCCGGCGCCGGGGCCTTCCGGCAATTTGGAATCGCCGATTCTAACCTCGACCTCGTGCGGCTCGAGCCCGAACGCATCCGCGACCGTATTGGCGATCACGGTGCGGCTGCCCTGGCCGATATCCTGCGTCGACGTGCTGGCGACGATGCGCCCGCTTTTGACCGCGACTTCGATCTTCACGCCGGGCTGCCAGAGATAAAGCCAGTAGCCGCTGGCGACGCCGACGCCGCGGCGGTAGCGGCCCGTCTGCGGCGCCGCGGTCTTCATGCCGCGCCAGACGTCGAGCCCGGCCGCCCAATCATACAGACGCTGCCGGTTCGGATTCGGATCCCAGCGTTGGCGCAACGCGATCGGATCGACCTTCATCCGCAGCGCCGCCTCGTCGATCGCCTGTTCCAGCGCGAACGCCATCGGCGGCCCGCCGGGGCCACGGAACGGCGAGCCGGGCGGCAAGTTGCTGATGACGTCGTAATCGGAAAGCGCCTTGGCTTCCGCCGGGTAGATCAGGCGGGCGAGCGCCGCCATCGTCGAATTGGTCGCCGCACCCGTATCGGCATAGGCGGCGAGCGACAACGCCTTGAGGCCGCCTTGCTCCGAGGGCAGCAATGCTATCTTCAGTTCCGCCGCCGGCCGGTAGCCGGTGACAGAGAGTTCTTCGTGGCGGTCATAGGCGATCCTGACCGGCGCCTTGGCCTCGCGCGCCAGCTCGATCGCGGCAATGGTTTCGGTGCCGAGGCTCGCCTTCGACCCGAACCCGCCGCCGACATGATCGGCGATGACGCGGACCTTGTCGTTTGAGAGCTTGTAGCGTTTGGCGATCATCTCCATCAGATGGAAGACCGCTTGCGTGGAGACGTGCACGGTGAGGCTGTCGCCGTCGAAACGCGCGACGGCGGCATGTGGCTCGAGGCAGGCATGCGACTGCGTGCCGGTGCGGAAGGTCGCTTCGACCAGCAGCGGGTTCCCGTTCTCGCGCGCGGCCGCGACCCAGCTCCGCGCCTTGCCGGCCCTGTTCGAGAACGCAGCGGACGGTCCGCGAATGTTGCCGTTCCAGGGCGCCGGTCCTCCGGCGCCTTCGGAAACGTCGCCGGCTTTCTTGCGGGCCGATTTTTCGAACACCACCGGCGCGTCGCTCTTGCGCGCGGCATCGAGCCCGATCACCGACGGCAGCGCTTCGCTCTTGATCCGGATGGCGGCGATGGCGGCAAGCGCGGTCTTGCGATCCTTTGCGGCGACCGCGGCAATGGGAGCGCCGACATAGCGGACGATGCGGTCGTCGCCGAGCAGCGAAACCGCCGCGCTGACGCCTGCAAGCGCGCGCGCCGGTGCGAGATCGAGTTCGGCGATGCGGGCATGCGCTAGCTGCGAGCGGAGGATGACGCCTTCCTGCTGCCCGTCGTGGCGGATATCGACGGTGTATTTGGCGGCCCCCGTCACCTTGGCGCGCGCCTCGACGCGGGGCGAAGCGAATTCATTGCCCTCGAACTGGCCCATGCAGGCCGCGGCCACCGCGTTGAAGATGCCTTCATAGGTGCCGCAGCGGCACAGATGCCCCGACAGCGCCGCGCCGATTTCCTCGCGCGACGGCTCCGCCGTTCCCTTCGCCGCGCGCCAGCGGTCGTGAAACGCCGCTGCCTCGACGATGAAGCCCGGCGTGCAGAACCCGCATTGCAGGGCGTCGTGCGCCATGAAAGCCTTCTGCACCGGATGCAGCGTGCTTGCACCGATCGCCTCCACCGTCGTCACGGTCTTGCCCGCCGCTGATCGCGCCGGCATCAGGCAGCTCGCGACGGGCGCGCCATCCACCAGCACGGTGCAGGCGCCGCAAACCCCGGACCCGCACACCAGCTTGGTGCCGGTGAGATCGAGCTCGTCCCTGATGACGTCGACCAGCAGCGCGTCGGGATCGCCGGGCAGGGGAGCGAGGCGGCCGTTGATGGTCATGGTGCTCATGTTCGACCTCCAGTTTTTTTCGGCGCGGATTTTTTCGCCAAGGCTTCTCCTGGCAGGCCCTTTTTCGCGGCGGTCCTTGCCGATTGCCGTTTCGGCGAGGGTGCGACCGCGCCGGCGATTAGCGTCCGCAGCATGATCTCGAGATCGCCGAGGAAGTCGGCGGCCGGCTGCATCCCGGGATGCAGCGATTTGGTTCCGTTGATCGCCATCTCGATGCATCGTGAAAGTTCGTGCGGCGTCATGCCGGCGGCGAGGGCGAGGCGCTGCTTGCGGCAGACCCGCTCGATCGTCGTCACGTTCTGTGCGCCGTAGAGCGCGGCGTATTTCTGATAGAGGTCGCGCGCCTGCAGCAGATGTTCCGAAAACAACTCTTCGACATGGGGCGAGCCGTCGAACGAAGCGATGAACTGCCTGAGTCGCGCGGTGACCTGCGATACCAGGGTATCGGCAAGACCGCTTCCGGCCTTGTCTTCGGCGCTGGCGGCAGCGACCCCCGCAGCCAGCGCATCCTCATGCACCCGCTCGATCACGGCGCGGAACAGCGCTTCCCTGGACTTGAAATGGTGATAGAGCGCCTGCCGCGTCAACCCCGCAGCCTCGGCGGCCTGCTCGATCGACGAGCGCCGGAAACCGTGCCGGCGGAACACGGCCATGGCGGCGTCGAGAATGCGGTCGCGCGGCTTCATTTGACGATTTTGACAAAATGAGACGAAGTGTCAAATGACGGGTTTGTGTAGGCGGTTTAGATGGCCATGAAAGACCCGAATCGAGCCGACGATGCCCGTTCATTGGGGCAAAGCGGACCCCGCGTCGGCGCGGACCGACTTCCGCTAATGACCCGGAACGGACCTCCGTCACTTTGGTACGTGGCCCTTATCGCGTGCGCGGATGCACCATAGTGATGCTGGTGTCTGCGGGTAGGCGTGCACGCACCCGGCTCTTGACCGTTTCGACGTCCCGAGATTGCATCGCGGCGACTGTGGGGCCAATCGACGGGGCCTTCAGCCTGGTCGTCCGGAAGTCGTCAAAATTCGTGAAGGTCCGGTGCGCTGTAATCTCCCGCGTTTGAGACCGGCAGCGTTCCACAAGTCTCGCAATGCTTCCTAGTGCTCGGGCAGGCCTGCTTTGCGCAGCCCCTCAAACAATGTGTCTTGAGCCAATTGGACATACGCCGGTTCGTTCACCGCCTTCAGCGCCGCGATAGAGCCAACAGGCCTTATCCTGGTCGATTCGCGAAGAGAGAATCTGGCCTTCTCCAAGTCGTTCTTTTGAGCAAACGCTGCGGCGAGATTTAGATGGAGTGTCGCAAGGTCGGTCGAAAATAGCTTTGCCTTCGTCCCTGCCTCGATTGCATCGTCCCAACGACCCAAAAGCACATATGCCCGCGCAAAATGCATCTGGATAACGCCCATCGCGGGATCACGCGGACTTCGGGAGACCGCCTCCTGCAAATATTCCAAGGCCTTTTCAGGCTGTCCAAGCGACAGCGAGACCGCTCCAAGATTGTGATAATTGACCGCGTAGTTCGGATCGAGCGAGCGCGCCATCTCGTGCTCGCGTAAAGACTCTGTCGGCTTTCGCTCGACCGAGTACAGACGGCCCTTCCCGTTGTGAGCTTGTGCCGATCGAGGATTGAGGAGCAGTCCGCGATCGAGAATATCGCGCGCCTCCGCGACGGCTGCTGTGAGCTGATCGGATGTCATTTTCAGATTGAAGCGATGCAAACTCAAGCGAACGGCCAGCAAATTTCCGAGTCCGGTCAGCGCGTCAGCGTTTTTCGGTTCAAGTGCTAGCGCCTGACGATATAGGGATTCAGCCACTTCCAGTGATTTTATCGTCCGGTTGTTGAGGAGAAATTCAGCCTGAGCCCGGAAGATCAAGTCTACCACTTCCGGCTTCAGACTTCGTCGCTCGGCATCTATCGAACTTTCCCGAAGAAGCGCAACGCCGAAGGAGTTCGCTATGCGCGCTGAAACAAGATCCTGAACCTGAAATGGATCGTCGCCCGTTCCTTCAAATTTCTCGGCCCACAGCTGCTTCGAAGATTGGGCTTCCACCAATCGCGCATCGACCCTGATCCGCCCGTTGTTACGCTGCACGGCGCCGAACAGCAGGTATTGGACACCAAGCTCCCGCCAAAGCTGCTGAGGTTCGATCGACTTCTTCGCATAGGAAAATGCCGAATCAACCCCAATGATGAATAATCCGGGCACCCGAATTGAGAGATCGGTTGTCAGACTGTTGGAGATCGCGTTACCAAGGTATTCATGGGTTGCGTCTCCGAGAACCGTGAACGGCAGCACGGCAATGGAAGAACGCGGAATGCCTGGTTTGGCATCGACGCGAGACGAAACAGATTTCTGAACGCCCAGTAGATCATACGCTACCGTCTTGTACGCCGACCAGTATCCCGTCAGACCGCCAAAGACGGCGCCCACCGCGGCAACGGCGGCAATGAGTGCTCCGGCTCGCTGGATGTGAGGCCGATACCTCCCGACAAAGTTCTTCAACCTCCCGATCCATAGCCCTCGCCGCGACCGAGTTGGGGAAGAGCCGTCCCTATCGTAAGCGTCTTCGGTTAGCACCTATAGGC
>JBAQER010000940.1:0-2968 GCA_049286845.1 Bradyrhizobium sp. | reverse complement strand
CGCGAAAACAACCCCATGCAAAGTAGAATGCTCGGCTCGCAGCATTGACCGCCCTGCTACGCCTGATCGTCGGAGAGCCCAATCCCGCGGCAGGAGAGATCCGCCGCCTGACCGACTGCGTCGTCGTGCTCGACCGGCATGTCGGCCTGCTCGAACGGCCCTGTCAGCCGTCGAACACCACCACGCCGCGCAGATTCCTGCCCGCCTCTAGGTCGGCATAGCCGCGGTTGATTTCGTCGAGACGGTAGGTGCGCGTGATCAGCTCGCGCAGCTTCAACTCGCCGGTGCGATACAGCGCCAGCAGCTCGGGGATCTGCAGGCGGGGACTGGCAAAGCCGTACACAGCACCCATGATCGCCTTCTGCGTCACGAACAATTCAAGCGGCGGAATCTTGATTTCGGTCACGGTGTCCGGCGTCAGCGCGGTCACCACGACGTTGCCGCCCCTGGCGGTGGCGCGGAACGCCGGCAGCAGGGTCGAGGGCGGATCGATGCAGACGAAGGCGTGATCGACGCCGATGCCGTCCGTCAGCCCATGCACCGCGCGGATCAGCGCGTCGCCTTGCGCGTTGACGCCATGGGTCGCGCCGAACTCGCGCGCCCAGTCGAGCTTGGCCGGCACGATGTCGGCGGCGATGATCCTGGCGGCGCCGCACAGCCGCGCACCCTGAACCACATTCATGCCGTCGCCGCCACAGCCTACCACCAGCACGCTTTGCCCTGGCTGCACCCGCGCCCGCTGCCGCGCGGCGCCGACGCCGGCCGGTACGCCGCAGGCGACCAGGCTGGCCAGATCGAACGGGATGTCCTTGCCGATCACGACGACGGAAGCCTGATCGACGACGGCGCGCTCGGCAAAAGCGCCGATCATGCAGAAGGCGCCGACCGCCGCGCCGTCGCGGTCACGCCGGCGGTAAGTACCGTCGAGTTGCGGCCCCTGCGTGATGCGCGCGCCCTCGGCGCACAGATGATGCAAGCCGCGCCGGCACCAGTGGCATTTGCCGCAGCCGGGGATGAAGGTGAGAACGACGTGATCGCCGGAGCTGATGCCCGTGACCGCGCCGCCGACCCGTTCGACGACGGCTGCAGCCTCATGGCCCAGCACCATCGGCTGCATGGCGACACGGCGCTCGCCGCGCATGACGTGATAGTCGGTGCGGCACAGGCCCACCGCGGCAATGCGCACCAGCACCTCGGTAGGCCCCGGCGGATCCAGCGCGATGCGCTCGATCGAGACGGGGGCGCCGACTTCACGAAAAACGGCCGCAAGCGAGTCCATGATTCATGATGCATGATTGCGCCGGATTCGCAAACCACGTCCAACACGACGGCGGGCGAGCCGGGCTGCGCCCGGCCGCAGCGCCCCAAATCACCTGAAATATTCGGCGATGAGATGGACGTCGGATGGCGGGGCGGGCGTGCCATTGAGGCTCGCATCGATCACCCGCCGGCAGGCTGCGATAGCCGCCTCGTCGCCGAGATCGTTCGCGGCTTCGAGAACGAGCCAGGCCATGTCCACCGAGGAGGCTTCGGGCTTCGGCTCGCTGGGGGCAACACCGAAGCTCTTGCGCACGGAGGTTCCGAATGTGAATGCGTTCATTGCCGATGCTCCCGAGCCTGTTCTAGAGCGGTGATGTCATTGCACGACGGCGGCCTGCCGCTTCGGGCTGGCATAGGTGTCCCCGATGCTCTTGCGCGACTGATAGAATTCCAGAACGCTTCGGGACGTCTCGACATTGAGGCGGCCAAAATCGCTTTCCAGGTCTCTCAGGTCATTCGCGGTGATGCGGTGATCTTTCGCACCGAGGAAAAGCAGGGACATCGTGGTCTCCCACGAAAAGTCGAGGGCCTTGGCGAGGATCAGCAGCGTTTCCCTGTTCCTGTCGTGCAAGGCGCGCTCGATCACATCGCTCGGCAACGAACACAACAAAGACAGCCCAATCGTGACCTCCTCGAGCCTGTGGGACCTGGCGTAGAGGGAGATGCTCTTTTCGTTCAGGTTGCCCTGGCGATGCTGCGTCGTCACCACCCGTTTTGCGACAAAATGGCCTCGCGATACCGGGCCGAACTTGGATTGCAGCTCGCCCGCAACATCGGTCACCGTGGACTGAATTTGATCCACCATGTTGGGACGCTCGCGTTCGAGCCGCTTTCTCACGTCGTCCGTCGCCTTGGCGATCAGCTGCTGGAACAGATGCCTGGGAATGTCCTCGCGAAGGCCGAGCTGCTCGGCGAGAATGGAATCGCCTTCGGCCCGCTGGATCATATGCAGGAAACCGAAATCCGAGAAACGCGCGCCATTGTTGGTAGCGACCGAGTTCACGACCTCGCTGTTGCCACGGGTCACCAGCACGTCCGTCACCGCTTCCTCCAGCGTCTCCCGCTTCGAGATCGCGAGCATATGCGGCTGGCCTTTGGTGCAGACGTTGGCGACCAGCGCATAAGGCTCCAGCCGTTCGGACTCCTGCAGGATCGGGCCGGCGACGTCGATCGAATCGTCAAAGGCGAGTTTGTGGATGATATTGACCGGGGCTTTGTCGAAGCGGGCCAGCCGCCTTGCGAGCTGGGCGCGGGCCGCCACTTCAATCTCGTCCGCGAGCCGTCCGATGACCTCGCCGAAGGTCCAAATCTCGTCCTCGCTGTAGCGGCCGGTGATCATCAGATCCGTCGTATGCCACAACGCCCGCGTGCGGCTTTCAGCCGTTCCCCGCGAAACCGCCTGGTCGAGATCCCTTAGGAAGGATTTTGCCCCACTCATTTTTCTTAGACCTTAAGTCGCAACGAACACGCGCAAACGGCACCTGCGCGGGTTGGATCCTAGGCTGCAAACGCGATTTTTCCGGTACTCGTCCGAGGACGGCCGTCTTGCGGGTTTTTCCGATCTGTAGCTGACTGTCGGTATGGATATCCTTACTGATAGTCGCCGAGTGCGTCGCCTTGAAGTTGTTGAAACTGGTCGGCGTCGGCG
>JBAQER010000939.1:0-1980 GCA_049286845.1 Bradyrhizobium sp. | reverse complement strand
ACCACCGATCCAGAGCAGGCGTCGTCTCGATAACATTGCCACCCCATTTGTTCCTTGCCTGATGATCCATTCCCGTCACCGCCTTGGCAAGGGCATTGGCCCGGTTAGCCTGTCTTTCGCCGACGGGTCTTCATTTGACGAGGCTCAGCAGACCGGGGCGCGGCTCGAATAGCTCTCCTGCCGCGATCATCGACGCGAGTGCGCGATACAGCGCTTCGTGCGTCAAACCGAGCTCGGCGGCCCACGCCTTTTTGGTATAGTTGAGTTTGACCGCGTCATTGCGGCCCTCCGTCTCGATGAAGTGGCAGATTCGTTCGCGCGCGGTCCGGAGCATCAGGCGTTCGCTCTGGGTGCGGGCACGGCGCAACTCCGCGCTGACATAGCCGATCCAGGCGTCCCTGAAATGCGCGGTCGCAAGCGCCCTTTGAAAAGCGTCCCGGGGGATGGCGACAACGCGCGATCGTTCGATCACCACGGCATTGCAGTGATAGGAGGCCTGGTCGAGGCTGGCCTCGGCGATGAAACCTCCGCGCGATCGCTGCACGATGATGTCTGCACCGGCGGAAGAGGTGCGCACCAGCCTGATTTCGCCGTGCAGCACGCAATACATCGCTTTCGGTCTGGCGCCCTGCGCGAACAGCAGGGCTCCCTTGGCAAGATCCCGCTCCGAAGCGGCCTTGAGCGTGTCGGCGGGCAGTGCCGACAGCAATTTCTCTGGTGTGGGCATTTTCCTGGCCCTCTCGACCGTATGATCCAAATCATACAAGCTGAGCGCGGATCGCGCTACGGTGTCGAACGATCGAGAGGGGACTTATGCGAATTCTGGTGGCCATCGTTGCTGCCGTTCTGGCTGGCGGCAGCGCGACACTCGCTGTTGCCCAGCATCAGCACCGGCATGATACTTCCGTTCCGCGCGCGCCGGACGCCCGGCAGTTCGTCAGGTTTCCTGCGGCATTGGTCGAGGACACGCTCGCCAACATGCGCGATCATCTCCAGGCGCTGCAGGAGATTCAGTCGCAACTCGGCATGGGTCATGCGGAAAAGGCCGCCAGCATCGCGGAGACGCGGCTCGGAATGTCATCGCTGGGGCTGCATGGCGCTGCGGAAGTGTCCAAGCACATGCCGCAGGGAATGCAGGATGCCGGGACGGCGATGCACCGCGCGGCCAGCCGGTTTGCAATCGCAGCTCAGGATACGGTTGTTACCGGCGACCTGAAGCCGGCGTTTGCGGGGCTTGCCGAAATCACGGCGCAATGCGTCGGTTGTCACGCCAGTTACCGTATAAAGTAGCGCCGGCACGATGTTCGCTTGGGGTCAAGGCGGCGGTAACGCCGCGCAGGAGGTATTCAAAAGCAAAGATTGATCGGCTGCACATATCCGGATATCCCGACAGCAAAGGTATCCGATGCGGCTTCCCTTCTTTTACGGCTGGGTCATCGTCGTCGTGACGTTCGTCACCATGGCGATCGGCGTGAACGCGCGCACGGCGTTTTCGCTGTTCTTCCCGCCGATCATCGACGAGTTCGGCTGGGAGCGCGGCGTCACCGCCGGCGCCTTCTCGTTCGGCTTCGTGGTTTCCGGCGCGGTGAGCCCGCTGATCGGCCGCATGATGGACCGCTATGGCCCGCGTGCGGTGATGGAACTCGGCGTCGCGCTGATGGCGGGCGGCCTGTTGCTGGCGCCGCTGACGACGCAGCCCTGGCATCTGTACCTGACGATCGGCGTCATGGTCGGCGCCGGCAGCGTCTGTCTCGGCTATTCCGGCCAGTCGCTGTTCCTGCCCAACTGGTTCAACCGCCGGCGCGGCCTCGCCATGGGCCTTGCCTTTGCCGGCGTCGGCATCGGCTCCGTCACCCTGCTGCCCTGGGTGCAGCTGATGATCGAGCAGACCGGCTGGCGCACCGCCTGCACTGCGATGGGCATCATGGTTCTGCTGGTGCTGGCCCCGATCAACCTGTTGCTGCGCAAGCGGCCCGAGGA
>JBAQER010000938.1:0-1572 GCA_049286845.1 Bradyrhizobium sp. | reverse complement strand
TTCCCCGATGTGCAATTGCACATCTGAGGTTCGCGCTCACGCGCGCCCCGGAACGACGGCGAGGCCCTAAAGCCCCAGCACCATCTTCGCCACGATCTCGCGCTGGATTTCCGAGGAGCCGCCGAAGATGGTGTAGGCGCGGCCGTTGAGATATTCGGGCACCACCGGCAGCATGTTTTCCGGTATCGCAGGCTGCTCGTTGAGCCTGTAGAGCGGCCGCATCGGCTCGACATAGAGCCCGTCATTGCCGATCACCTCGACGCCCAGTCGCGTCACGGCCTGGCGGATCTCGCTGACCCGCAGTTTCAGCAGCGACGACACCGCGCCCGGGTTCTGACCGGTCTGCAGCGCCGACAGCACGCGCAGCTCGGTCATTTCCAGCGTGTCGATGTCGACCTCGATCTCGGACATCCGCACCGCGATATCGGGATCGTCAATGGCGCGGCCGGTTAGGTCGGACACCGCCAAATCTGAAACTGCCTTGAGCGCGTCGCGCAGCTTGGCCGAGGCGATGCCGGAGCCGCGCTCGAATTCGAGCAGGTATTTGCCGTAGGTCCAGCCCTTGCCCTCCTCGCCGACGCGATTGGCGACGGGCACGCGGACGTCGTCGAAGAATACCTGGTTGACCTCGTGGTCGCCGCCGATGGTGAGAATCGGCCTTGTCGTAATGCCCGGACTTTTCATGTCGATGAGCACAAAACTGATGCCGTCCTGCTGGCGCTCGGTGTCGTTGGTGCGCACCAGCGCGAACATGCGGTTGGCGTGGTGCGCATGCGTGGTCCAGATCTTGGTGCCGTTGATGACGTAGTCGTCGCCGTCGCGCACCGCGCGCGTCTTCAGCGAGGCGAGGTCGGAGCCGGAGCCCGGTTCGGAATAGCCCTGGCACCAGTAGTCTTCGCCCGAGACGATCCGCGGCAGATAGAAGTTCTTCTGCTCCGGCGAGCCGAAGCCGATGATCACGGGGCCGACCATCTTGACGCCCATCACATTGACATTCGGCACGCCGGCGCGGGCGCATTCGGCCTCGAAGATCCAGCGCTGTGCCGGGGTCCAGTCGGGCCCGCCATGCTCCACCGGCCATCCCGGCGCGCCCCAGCCTTTCTTGTGCAGCGCTCGCTGCCAGGCCATGCCGATGTCGGGATCGGAAAACACCGACGGCGTCAGCGCGGTCGCGCGCTTCATTTCCGGCGTGAGGCTGGCCGCGATGAAGTCGCGGACTTCTTTCTCGAAAGCGCGCTCTTCGACGCTGAAGGAGAGATCCATGGATAGCGCTCCTTTATGCGTGCGCCCGCCCGCCCAACGCGGCGTGGCGGCGATAATGATGGGCGCTGCCGCCGAACAGGGTGTCGAAGGCGAGCAGCCGCTTGAAGTAGGAGCCGATGTCGAGCTCTTCAGTGACGCCCATGGCGCCATGCAGCTGCACCGACTGTTCGGCGACGAAGCGGGCGCATTTGCCGATTTTCGCCTTCGCGCCCGATGCGGCGCGTGCGCGCTCGACCGGCGTGCTATCCGCCTTCAGCGCGGCGCGCAGCGCCATCGAGCGTGATTCGTCGACCTGCATCGCCATGTCGG
>JBAQER010000937.1:0-2831 GCA_049286845.1 Bradyrhizobium sp. | reverse complement strand
GTCGTTCACACTTGGTCCTACAAGCTTAAAAAGGCCGCGTGATAAGATTCGAACCATGGAAACGCTCGACTAGTGGTGGCGATGGGCGCCACCGCGGCGCAAAGCGTGTTCGGCAAGATCACGCCGATCAACAAGAGCCGCGGCCGCCTGATCGATCTCGATGACGGCTGCAAGGCGCTGGTGACCGTGCATCCGTCCTATCTGTTACGGCTGCCGGATGCCGACGCCAAGGCGCGGGAATACCAGCGCTTCGTCGACGATCTGAAAATCGCCGCCGATCTCATGAGAAAATTGGCGCGCGCAGCGTAAGGATATGCACACCATTCATGCACGACCTTCTCTGGCAAGGATTTGACATTCATTCGCACAACCTTTAATTGTGAGTTCATTAGCGCCGTGACGTTCTCAGGGGTCGGCGCGTTGTGTGGCGGCCCTAGCCCCGGACGCTGCGCAGCGCGCCGCTCTTGCGGTGCGACAACCCCGCAATGTTCCGCCTCATCGCGACATCAGCCGCGCCGTCAACGTTGTGCGACGCTGCCGGCTCACGCTGCCAGCGTGTTCTCGACCAGCTTGATCCAGTATGACGTGCCGTAGACGATGGCGTCGTCGTTGAAGTTGTAGGCGGGATGGTGCAGGCCGGCGCTGTCGCCATTGCCGCAGAAGATGAACGCCCCCGGACGCGCCTCCAGCATGTAGGCGAAATCCTCCGCACCCATCAGCGGCGGCATCTCGTGCACGTTGGCATCACCGGCAATTTCCTTCGCCACCTGGATCGCGAAATCGGTCTGCGAGGCGTGATTGATCACGACCGGATAGCCGCGCTCGTAGACCAGATCGATCCTGGCGCCGGTCATCTGCGCCACGCCCGCGACCACCTCGCGCACCCGCTTCTCGATCAGTTCCCTCACGTCGGCCGTCAGGGTGCGGACGGTGCCCCGCAGTTCCGCGGTCTGCGGGATCACGTTGCGAGCGTTGCCGGCGTGGAATTCGCACATCGAAATCACGGCCGATTCCAGCGGATCGACGGTGCGCGCGACGATCGACTGCAGGGCGTTGATGAGCTGCGCGCCGACCAGGACGGAATCGATGCATTTGTGCGGCCGCGCCGCATGGCCGCCGAGCCCTTCGATCCGGATGTCGATGGAATCGGTCGCCGCCATGATCGGCCCCTGCCGGATCGCGAAGGAACCGACGGGAATCCCCGGGCCATTATGCATGCCGTAGACCTGATCGATGGCGAAGCGGTCCATCAGGCCGTCCTTGATCATCGCCGCGGCGCCGGCGCCCCCCTCCTCCGCCGGCTGAAAGATTACCACCGCATCGCCGGCGAAATTCCGGGTCTCGGCGAGGTAGCGCGCCGCACCCAGCAGCATCGCGGTGTGCCCGTCATGGCCGCAGGCGTGCATCTTGCCCGGCGTCTTGGAGGCGTATGGCAGATCGGTCTCCTCCTCGATCGGCAGCGCGTCCATGTCGGCGCGCAGCCCGATCACCTTGACGTCGCCCTTGCCGGCGGGCTTGCGGCCCTTGATGACGCCGACCACGCCGGTAACGCCGAGGCCGGTGGCGACCTCGTCGCAGCCGAATTCACGCAACCGGTCCGCCACAAATGCCGCAGTGCGGTGAACGTCGTAGAGCAATTCGGGGTTTTCATGGATATCGCGGCGCCAGGCCTGGATATCGGGTTGCAGATCGGCGACGCGGTTGACGATGGGCATGGGAAAAATCTCGGTTGGTTTGAGTGCTTTGTCCTGTCTAGCATGCAAGGACCGATCCACCCAATACTCCTGCAGCGCTGTACAGCGGGCGGCAGCGACGGTATGGGCTTTGACGCCCGGGGTGGGCAGCGTGGTGATGGCAATGAAGCGGCTTGAAGGTGATTTCGACTATATCGTCGTCGGCGCAGGCACTGCCGGCTGCATCGTCGCCAACCGGCTGTCGGCCGATCCCAACAACCGCGTCCTGATCCTGGAGGCCGGCGGCAATGACAACTGGATCTGGTTTCACATCCCGGTCGGCTATCTCTTCGCGATCGGCAATCCCCGTTCGGACTGGATGTTCCGGACCGAACCGGAACCCGGGCTCAACGGCCGTTCGCTGGCCTATCCCCGCGGCAAGGTGATCGGCGGCTGCTCCGCCATCAACGCCATGATCTCGATGCGGGGACAAGCCGCCGACTATGATCACTGGCGCCAGCTCGGCCTTGCCGGCTGGGGCTATGACGACGTGCTGCCGGCGTTCCGGCGGCTGGAGGACCATTTCCTGGGCGAGAGCGAGCATCATGGCTCAGGCGGCGGCTGGCGCATCGAAGCGCCGCGATTGTCCTGGGCCATTCTCGACGCGGTCGGCGATGCCGCGGAAGAAATGGGAATCCGCAAGATTTCGGACTTCAACACCGGCGACAATGAGGGCGTCGGCTATTTCCACGTCAACCAGAAGCGCGGGCGCCGCTGGTCTTCCGCGCGCGGCTTTTTGAAGCCCGCGTTGACACGCCCCAACCTGCGTCTGGAAAAGAACGTGCTGGTCGACCGCCTGATCGTCGAGAATGGCCGCGCAGTCGGCGTGCGATTCATGCAGGGCGGCGAAGTGGTCGAGGCCCGCACCAAGGGCGAAGTGATCTTGAGCGCCGGCTCGATCGGCTCGACCCAGGTGCTGCACCGCTCCGGCATCGGCCCGGCCGACTGGCTGGCGCCGCTCGGCATCGATGTCGTGCTCGACCGCCAGGGCGTCGGGCGCAATCTGCAGGATCATCTGCAGCAGCGCGCGATCTACCAGGTCGAGGGCGTGCGCACCCTCAACGAGACCTATTACTCGCTGGTGCGGCGCGGCCTGAT
>JBAQER010000936.1:0-6823 GCA_049286845.1 Bradyrhizobium sp. | reverse complement strand
ACCCGCACCTTCTCAAACCGCTTCGCGCGCCTCCTGATGGGCGAGATGAAGACCACCGTGCGGATGCACAAGCACCCGCTGAAGTCCGCCGGCTTCAGGGTCCTCAAGGCCCCGGACGTGCCGTCGGTTCTGGTCGAACTCGGCTATGTCTCCAACAAGGGCGATCTGCAACACCTGGTCTCGGAGAACTGGCGCAACCGGACCGTCGGATCGATGGCGCAGGCCATCGACGCCTTCCTTGCCAAACGGCTGGCAACGGCCGGGCCGGCCAAGTGAAAAGCGCGCCGTCCGGGGCTGGAAGCCCTAGTTTGGCCACAGCGGCGGCACTATAAAAAAACCACCGCGAGGGTGTCGGAATCGATCTAAATTCCCTCCCGGCCAACGTATTATCCACCTGTGCGAGACGGCAGATCGCCGCGCAGGGTATTTGCTGAGGAAAACGCCGGGTATTGCGGCGCAAGGGTTGGAACGGAACTTCGATAATGCGCTTGCTGGTGCGGTTCATGGGTTTCTTGTTCGCCGCGGGAACCGTCGTGTTCCTGGTCGGCGTCGCCGCCGCGGCTGGGCTGATCTGGCATTATTCCAAGGACTTGCCGGACTATTCGCAGCTTCAGGATTATGAGCCGCCGGTGATGACGCGCGTCCATGCGTCGGATGGCGCGCTGCTCGGCGAATACTCCAAGGAGCGCCGCCTCTATTTGCCGATCCAGGCGGTACCGAAGCTGGTCATCAACGCGTTCCTCGCCGCCGAGGACAAGAACTTCTACGAGCACGGCGGCATCGACTTCACCGGCATGGCGCGCGCCGCGGTGCTCTATGCGCAAAATTACGGTTCCAACCGCCGGCCGCAGGGTGCCTCCACCATCACCCAGCAGGTCGCGAAGAACTTCCTTTTGACCAACGAAGTGTCGTTCACCCGCAAGATCAAGGAAGCCTTGCTGGCGATGCGGATCGAGCGCACCTATTCGAAGGACAAGATCCTCGAACTCTATCTCAACGAAATCTATCTCGGCCTCGGCGCTTACGGCGTCGCCGCCGCTTCGCTGGTCTATTTCGACAAATCGGTGAACGAACTCACGGTTGCCGAAGCCTCCTACCTGGCGGCGCTGCCGAAGGCGCCTGCGGCGCTGCACCCGGTGCGCAACCGCGACCGCGCCGTCGAGCGGCGCAACTATGTCGTCGACCGGCTGCTGGAAAACGGCTGGATCAAGCAGGCCGATGCCGACAAGGCCCGCAAGGATCCCCTGACCGTGACCAGCCGCAGCAACGCCGCGCACATCTTCGCCGGCGAGTATTTTGCCGAGGAAGTCCGCCGCGACGTGTTCGAGCGCTACGGCGAGAAGAAACTTTATGAAGGCGGCCTGTCGGTGCGGACCACGCTCGATCCGAAACTGCAGGTAATGGCGCGCAGGACGATGACCGCCGGCCTCGTGAAGTTCGACGAGGCGACCGGCTATCGCGGCGCCATCAGCAAGCTCGATATTTCCGGCGACTGGGGCGTGAAGCTTGCGGACGTCAAGTCGCTGTCGGATATCTCGCCGTGGCGAATGGCGGTGGTGCTGGAGACCAGCGATCAGTCGGCTCGAATCGGTTTTCAGCCCGGCCGCGAACTGGGCGGCGCCATCAGTAAGGAACGGCAGACCGGAATCATCACGCTCGATGGCGTGCGATGGGCCAAGGCCGCCTCCGGGCCGACGCGCTTCAAGACGCCGACCAACGTCGCCCAGGTGCTGGCGCCGGGCGACGTCATCTATGCGGATCCGCTGATCGCCAAGGACGGCAATATTGTCGAGGGGCAGTACCGGCTGCGCCAACTGCCGGAAGTCTCCGGCGCGATGGTGGCAATGGATCCCTGGACCGGCCGTGTGCTGGCGATGGTCGGCGGCTTCTCGTTCGACCAGAGCCAGTTCAACCGCGCGACCCAGGCCTACCGGCAGCCGGGCTCGTCGTTCAAGCCGCTGGTGTATTCGTCGGCGCTCGATAACGGCTATACGCCGTCCACCATCGTGGTCGACGCGCCGATCGAAATCGACCAGGGGCAGGGCGCGGGCGTCTGGCGCCCGGAAAACTATTCGACCGGCAAATATTATGGGCCAACCACGCTGCGCAATGCGCTGAAGCGCTCGCTCAACACGGTGACGGTGCGGCTGGCGCAGGATGTCGGCATGCCGCTGATCGGCGAATACGCCAAGCGCTTCGGGGTCTATGACGAATTGCCGAACTACCTGTCCTATGCGCTCGGCGCCGGCGAAACCACCGTGATGCGGATGGTGACGGCCTATTCGATGTTCGCCAATGGCGGCCGGCGCGTGAAGTCGACGCTGATCGACCGCATCCAGGATCGCTACGGCCGCACCATCTTCAAGCACGACGCGCGCGAATGCCGCGGCTGCGACGCGCCTGGCGGCTGGAAGAACCAGCCCGAGCCGCAGCTGGTCGACCGCCGGGAGCAGGTGCTCGATGCCATGACGGCCTACCAGATCACCTCGATGCTGGAGGATGTCGTGCAGGGCGGCACCGCAACCGTGGTGAAGGAAGTCGGCAAGCCGATCGCCGGCAAGACCGGCACCACCAACGACGAGAAGGACGCCTGGTTCATCGGCTTCTCGCCGGACATCGTGGTCGGCATCTATGTCGGCTACGACAAGCCGCGCAATCTCGGCAAGGGCGCCACCGGCGGCCATCTGGCGGCCCCGATCGCCAAGGATTTCCTCAAGCTCGCGCTCGCCGACAAGCCGGCGATCCCGTTCAAGGTTCCCGCCGGAATCAAGCTGATCCGCGTCGACGCCAAGAGCGGCATGCGCACCGGTCCCGGCGAAGGCGGCCGGAGCATCCTGGAAGCCTTCAAGCCGGGCACTGCACCGCCGGACAATTACTCGGTCATCGGCGTCGCCGACGCGGACGGCCGCACATTGATGGCGCCGCCGGACGCCGGCAACATCATGCTTCCGGGAACCGGCAGGCTCTACTGAGCGCGCATCGCGGCCCGGGAAAACCTCGGAAACAAGCCTCCCGCGATTGCGCTTTGGCGCAGTCGCCGCTACATCCCACGATCGTTGCCAAATGCGGCTTGTGCCGCAGATCAGAGAAGAGAACATGCGCGCCGAAGTCGAACGCCTCGTTGAAGAGATCAAGCAGTCAGTCGGGCTGCTGAGGAGGCATCTTTGACGTCGATGCATCCACGGCGCGTCTGGCCGAGCTGAACAAGCTCGCCGAAGATCCCAATCTCTGGAACGATCCCCAGAAGGCCCAGAGGCTGATGCAGGAGCGTACCTCGCTGGAGGATGCGCTTGGCGGCATCGGCAGGGTCGAGCGCGAGCTCGAGGATAATATCGGCATGATCGAACTCGGCGAGGCCGAGAACGATGAGGGCGTCGTCTCCGAAGCCGAGAACGCCCTGAAAGCCCTGAAGAAGGAAGTCGCCCGCCGCGAACTCGAAGCCCTGCTGTCGGGCGAGGCCGACCGTTTCGACTCTTATCTCGAGGTTCACGCCGGCGCCGGCGGCACGGAAAGCCAGGACTGGGCCTCGATGCTGTTGCGCATGTACACACGCTGGGCCGAGAAGCACGGCTTCAAGATCGAATATCTGGAAGAGACCCAGGGCGAAGAGGCCGGGATCAAGTCCGCCACCATCCAGATCAGCGGTCACAACGCCTATGGCTGGCTCAAGACCGAAGCCGGCGTGCACCGGCTGGTACGGATATCGCCGTTCGATTCCAACGCGCGCCGGCACACCTCGTTCTCGTCGGTCGCTATCTTCCCGGTGGTCGACAACAGTATCAAGATCGATATCGCCGAGTCCGACGTCCGCGTCGATACCATGCGCTCGGGCGGCGCCGGCGGCCAGCACGTCAACAAGACCGAATCCGCGGTCAGGCTGACGCACATTCCGACCGGGGTCGCGGTGGTCTGTCAGGCCGGCCGCTCCCAGCACAAGAACAAGGCGCAGGCCTGGGACATGCTGCGTGCGCGGCTCTACGAGATCGAATTGAAGAAGCGCGAGGAACAGGCCGCGGCCGACCAGGCCGCCAAGACCGATATCGGCTGGGGCCACCAGATCCGCTCCTACGTGCTGCAGCCCTATCAGATGGTGAAGGACCTGCGCACCGGCGTGCAGACGTCGGATACGTCAGGCGTGCTCGACGGCGACCTCGACGAGTTCATGGCGGCAACCTTGGCGCAGCGCGCGTTCGGCACCGCGCCCGCCGCCGTCGAGGATGTGGACTAGCCGATGGCAACGGTCGCCTTCATCGGTTTGGGCCGGATGGGCCACGGCATGGCCGGCCGCTATCTCGACAACGGCTTTGCGGTCGCGGTGTGGAATCGCAGCAAGGCGAAGGCGGAAGACCTGATCGCGCGCGGCGCGCGCTGGGCCGCGTCGCCCGCGGATGCCGCCGAGGGTGCCGACGCCGTCGTGACCATGGTCGCCGACGATGCGGCATCGAGCGCGGTGTGGCTCGGCAAGGACGGTGCGGCCTCAGCGATGAAGCCCGGTGCGCTGGCGATCGAATGCTCCACGGTGTCGTATCAGCACGCGCTCGATCTTGCGCGCGAACTGCGCCGCCGCGGCCTCGTCTACATCGATTGCCCGGTGACCGGCCTGCCGGAAGCGGCAGCGAGCGGAAAATTGACGCTGCTGGTGGGCGCTGAGCCTGCCGATCTGGAAAAGGCGCGCCCCTTTCTCGCGCCGCTGTGCACGACGATCCGGCATTTCGGCGCGGTCGGCGGCGGCACGGTCTACAAGCTGATCAACAATCTGATGGGAGCCGTGCAGATCGCGAGTCTCGCGGAAGGGATTGCGATCGCCGAGCGGGCCGGGCTCGACATGAATCTGGTGGCGGAAGCGATGGCGACCGGCGCAGTCGCAAGCCCGCAGGTGATCCGGCATTCCAAGCGGATGGTGGCGCGCGATTTCTCGGGAGCCTCCTTCACCGCGGCGCTCCGCCACAAGGATGCGGCTTACGCCGTCGCGCTGGCGGAGACGCTGCTATCAGGCGTTCCCGTCAGCCGCGCGGCGCTGGCGGCCTACGACGAGGCCAAAGCCCACGCGCCCGACGACGACGAAGGCAGGATGATCGAGATCGTGTCGCGGCCGAAATAGGCGAGGCGCAGCAGGCATGTCCGGAAACCGGGTGGCCAAGGATCCGGACTTTGCGGTAAGCGTCGGCGCGATAGCAGATATGAGCCGCAAATGACGTCCAACGACCATCGGATTGATGCCCGTGACTGGTCGCTGCTTGCCGTGTTGTCTGTGCTGTGGGGCGGCTCGTTTTTCTTCGTCGGCGTCGTGATCCGGGAATTGCCGCCACTGACGGTGGTCCTGCTGCGGGTGGCGCTCGCGGCACTCATTCTTCTGCCGATCCTGTGGGCCTATCGAACAGGCTTCCCCAGGGGGCTGATGGGCTGGAGACCATTCTTCGTCATCGCGTTGCTCAACAACGTCGTGCCATTCTCCCTGATGGTCACCGGACAGACCTATATTTCCAGCGGGCTGGCCTCGATTGTGAACGCGACGACGCCGTTGTTCACCGTCCTGGTAATGGCGGCCGCCGGTGACGAAAGACTGCATGCGCGTCGCGTCGCTGGTGTCGTGATCGGCCTGATCGGGGTCGCCATTCTCCACGGCCAGCACCTCGGTTTCAGAAGCGGCCAGGGTCTCGGGATCCTGCTCTGCCTCGCTGCGGCCTTCAGCTACGGACTGTCGGCGCTGTATGCGCGGCGGCGGCTGTCGAACTCACCGCCGCTGGCGACCGCGACGTTCCAGATGCTGGCGTCCACGGTGATGATGATTTTGATCGCCGGCGTGTTCGAGCGGCCTTGGCAACTGCCGATGCCGGGCCCGGTGACCTGGCTGGCGCTGCTCGGTCTTGCGGCTTTGTCGACCGCGCTGGCTTACATCGTGTTTTTTCAGATCCTGCGGCGCTCGGGGTCGACCAATGTCATGCTGGTGACGCTGCTCATACCGGTCACCGCGATTTTGCTCGGCTGGCTCGTGCTGGGTGAACACATCTCGCTTGCCGAAATCATCGGCGCGCTGGTGATCGGCAGCGCGCTGCTGGTGATCGACGGCCGCGTGTTCAGCTTTATCAGCGGCGTTGCTTCCACTCCGAAAGCCACCCCGTAAACCGGCCGCTGTCGCGCTCCCCGCCATGCCAGGCGGCATACACCGCGCCGTCATCGGCCACCAGCAGCACCGCGTCGAGGCCTTTGGAACGGCGCAGCGTATCGATCGCCTGGCTCGGCGTCTGCGCGATCGGGCCTGCGACATTGAACGAGGTGTTGACCGAGATCTCGACACCGATGCGGCGGCCGAGCGCCTTCAGATAGGCGTAGGTGAGGGGATCGTCATCTTCGCGCACGATCTGGATCCGCCCGGTGCCGTCGGCATGAATCACCGCGGGGATTTTCGCGCGCGCGGGCGGCTTCGAGTGTGCGGTCAGCACCATGTAATTGTAGGCGTTGTAGTTGCCGTCGGAGGCGCCCTCATGCAGTTCGAAATATTCGCGCGCCGCTTCCAGCGTCGCCATCGGCGCCAGCGGCCGGATCGCCTCGCGATATTTGACGCGCTCATTGAGCCGTTCGCGCGCGTCGGGGGCGCAGGGGTTGGCGAAGATCGAACGATGGCCGAGCGCGCGCGGCCCGGTCTCGGCCGCTCCCTGATCGAGCGCGATGATGCCGTCATGCGCCACCATGAAGGCCATCAGATCGGCGATCGCGTCGCGTCCGTCCGGCGTCGAGATGTCGCCGATCCGCAGTGATGCGATGTCGCCGGCCTTGAGCGCCGTCGCGATGTCCTGCTCCTTCGGCGGCAAACCGCAGTAGA
>JBAQER010000935.1:0-10682 GCA_049286845.1 Bradyrhizobium sp. | reverse complement strand
GCCAATGTGCCGCAGGCCTGGCGCGGCCGCCTGCGCGATCTCACCGACCGCGCCATCGGCTTCGCCCGCGAGGTCGCCAGTCGCATGGACAACGAAGCCGACGCGCGGCGCGCCACCAGCCTGCTCTATCACGTCGCCAGCGCCGTGGCGCTTGCCTGGGAAGGCGGGCGCATCCACGAGATGCGCGGCGATGCGAGGCGACTGCTGCTGTCACGGATGGTGATCGATCACCGGGTCGCTGTGAGCGATCCGTTCCGGCTCACGGAAAATGCGGCGCAGCGCGCCATCACCGGCCACCTGCTCGGCGATCGCGCTGTCGGGATGGCGGAGGTTGGCGAATTGCTGAAGGTAGCTTAGTCTGGAACGCGTGATCTTACCTCTCCCACAAGGGGAGAGGGGGCGCACCTTTCGCGTTTCAAAGGCTTGAACATAAACAAAAAGAGGAAACACCGATGAAGGCCGCCGTCCTAGTTGAAGTCAACAAGCCGCTCGTGATCGAGGACGTCAGCCTGCAGAAGCCCGGACCGCGCGAGGTCCTGATCCGCACTTCCGTCGCCGGGCTCTGCCACTCCGACCTGCATTTCATGGAAGGGCTCTATCCGCATCCGCTGCCCGCAGTGCTCGGCCACGAGTCGGCAGGGGTCGTCGAGCAGGTCGGCTCCGACGTCACCTATGTGAAGCCCGGCGATCACGTCGTCACCTGCCTCTCGGTGTTCTGCGGGACCTGCGACAACTGCACGACCGGCCGGCCGGTGCTGTGCACCGACACCACCGTGAAGATGCCGCCCGGCGCGTCCAACCGGCTGTCCTGGGCGCGGTCGGAGAAACTGCATCAGTTCCTCAATCTGTCGTCATTCGCCGAGCAGATGCTGGTGCACGAAAATGCCATCGTCAAAATCAAGAAGGAGATGCCGCTCGATCTGGCGGCGTTGATCGGCTGCGGCGTGATCACCGGCTATGGTGCTGTGGTGAACACAGCCAAGGTCCAGGCCGGCGAGACCGTCGCCGTGATCGGCTGCGGCGGCGTCGGCATGGCCGCGATCAACGGGGCAGCGATCGCCGGCGCCGGCCGCATCATCGCGATCGATACCAATCCGGTGAAACTGCAGCTTGCCACCAAGCTCGGCGCCACCGACGTGGTCGATCCCCGCAACGGCGACGTGGTGCAGCAGGTGCGCGATCTCACCAGTGGCGGCGTGAATCACTCCTTCGAGGTGCTGGGCCGCAAGGAGACTGCGGAGCAGGCCTTTGGCATGCTGGCGCCGGGCGGCACCGCGACCATCGTCGGCATGATCCCGTTCGGCCAGAAGATCGAACTGCACGGCTTCGACTTCCTGAGGGAACGCAAGATACAGGGATCGTCGATGGGCTCGAACCATTTCCGCGTCGACATGCCCCGCCTGGTCGAATTCTACATGCGCGGCAAGCTGCACCTGGAAGACTGGATCTCGGCCAAGCTGAAGCTGTCGGAGATCAACGAGGGCTTTGCCGCGATGAAGGCCGGCAAGACCGTGCGCAGCGTGATCATGTTCGATTAGCCGTCATTCCGGGTTCGCGCTGACGCGCGCCCTCAGATGCGCAATTGCGCATCGGGGAATGACGCCTTCGCCGTCACCGCGACACGTGCGCCGAGACCGCGAGCCAGCGGCCGTTCTGCCTTGCCCAGACGTCGGTGTAGCGTCCCGCGCCCGGCGTGCCGTCCGGCATCGTGTAGCGCGTGGCGGCGTGGATGATGGCGAAGTCGCCCATCAGGCGGATCTTCACGTCATGCGCCTCAAGATTCTCGATCGTCACCGGCACTGCGGTCTGCTTGAGGAACCCGGCGCGATCGACCAGCGTCTTGTCGGGATTGGAGCAGTAGAAGTCCGCGGCGAGGATTTCGTCGAAGCGTTTGACGTCGGAATGCTGCACCGAGTTGACGTAGTCGCGATTGAGGCTGGTCAGTTCGGTAAGGTCGTTTCGCATGACTGGTCCCTTCCTGTCATTCCGGGGCGCGCGCCAGCGCGAACCCGGAATCTCGAGCCACTAACTTCCGGATTCCGGGTTCGCGTCTTTGACGCGCCCCGGAATGACGAGTTAAAGCGCCGCTAATCATCAAACATCGGCGGCGGCACGAAGCCGCCGAATTCACGCTCGATCAGCTCGGCCAGCTTCAGCGGTGTGCGATCTTCCAGCCAGGGGCCGAGGATCTGCACACCGAGGGGCAGGCCCTGCGGCGACAGGCCGAGAGGGATCGCCGTGGCCGGCAGCCCGGGCAGGGTGGCGATGCCGGGCCATGTCAGTTGATCCGTATAGACGTAATTCTTGCCGTCGATCTTGATGCGGCGGGCTTCCTGGTCCGGCGAATGATCGTGCGGATAGGCCGGCGTCGGCATGATCGGGCAGATCACCGCATCGAACGTCCTGAACAGCCCGCGCCACTGCGCGCGCAGCCCGGCGCGGGCGCCGTCGTCGAGCACCCAGTCGCGATGACTTTGCGTCATGCCGCGCAGACGTTCGGCGGCAAGGCTCCTGTTGTCGGCCTTCAGCTGCGCGGCGCCGGCCTGCGCGCCTGCGACTGCCTCCGGCGGAAAGAACGCCCCAAGGAACGCCATCAGCATCCGCATATAGAGCCGCGACGAATCAGCGAAGTTCGGCCATAGCGGGCTTTGCCGCGCGACGCTCACCCCGGCCTTGGCGAGGTTGCCCGCGAGCTTCTCGATGGCGCCGCGGATGTCCTTGTCGGCCGGCAGCACCGGATCGCTGTCGATTATCAGCACGCGAAAGTCCTTCAGCGCGTTGTGCCGCGGCGGCGGCAGCGCAAGCTTGTAGCCGACGCCCATGTCCAGGGGATCCGGTCCCGCCATCACGTCGAGCAGCAGCGACAGATCGGCGGCCGAACGCGCCATCGGGCCGATCACGGCCATATCGCGGTCCAGCGGCACTGCCGGGAACGGCGGCGGCGTATGCCCGCGCACCGGCGCCAGATTATAGGTCGGCTTGTGCGCATAGACACCGCAATGGAACGCCGGCACGCGCAGCGAGCCGCCGATGTCGGAGCCGAGCGAGAGCGGCCCGTAACCAGCGGCCAGCGCCGCCGACGATCCGCCGGAGGAGCCGCCGGGCGTGCGGCCGAGATCAAAAGGATTATTGGTGGTGCCGTAGATCTCGTTGTAGCTCTGCCAGTCGGCGAGGCCGACCGGCACGTTGGTCTTGCCGAGGATCACGCCGCCTGCAGCCTTGACCCGCGAAACCGACAGTGCGTCTTCACCCGGCACGAAATCCTTCTGCGGCGGAAAGCCCCATGTCGTGGGCAATCCGGCAATATTGAAGGATTCCTTCACCGTCATCGGCAGGCCGAGCAGCGCTCCGGTTTCGCCGCGTGCACGCGCCGCATCGGCGGCGCGGGCCGCTTCCAGGCCGCGCGCGAAATCGCGCACGCAGACCGCATTGATCTTGCCGTCGTGGCGCTCGATGCGCCCGATCGCATCCTGCGCCAGTTCGACGGCCGAGACTTTTTTCGCGGCAAGAGCTGCGGACAGTTCGGTCGCGGATTTGAAACTCCATTGCGATTTGGCCAAGGCGCTGCTCCTGCTGACTTTTGCTTGAGAGGGATGATGCTCAGTTTGCGAACGGGCCGCAAGACCAGCGCGTCATGGATCAACGCATCGTGCGAACCTTCGCTTGCCGCGTTATCTAGGCCCCATCTGGCATCTGCGCTTGACCGGAATTGCTGCTGCAATCTGCGCAGGTTTGCTACGCCCCGCCGATCAGAATGCCGATGGCGAGCACGATGGCGCCGCCGAGCACGATCTGGAACGCCGCCTGCATGAACGGCGTGTCCATATAGCGCGCGCGAATATAGGCGATCGCCCACAATTCGAAGAATACCACGATGCCTGCGATCGCGGTCGCGATCCAGAATGCATTGGCCCATGTATCGGGAACGAGGTAGGGCATGGTGTGGCCGAGGCCGCCGAGCGTCGTCATCAGGCCGCAGGTCACGCCGCGCAGCCACGGCGAGCCGCGCCCGGTCAGCGAGCCGTCGTCGGACAGTGCTTCGGCAAAGCCCATGCTGATGCCGGCGCCGATCGAGGCGGCAAGTCCCACCAGGAAAGTCTGCCAGTTGTTATGCGTCGCAAAGGCTGCCGCGAACAGCGGCGCCAGCGTCGAGACTGATCCATCCATCAATCCGGCGAGACCAGGTTGCACATATTGCAGTACGAACACGCGCCGGCGGGTCTTGTCCTCCTGTTCTCGAACGTCCGGGCTGAGGATCAGGTCGGTCAGCCTGGCCGCGACATTCTCATGGCCCTTTTCTGCTTCCGCGAGATCGCCGAGCAGCCTGCGGACGCCGACATCCTGGGTCTGCTCGGCGGCCTTGACGTAGAACCGTTCGGCCTCGAACTCCATCGTCTCGGCTTCCTTGCGGATGGTGTCGAGCGACAGATTCTTCGTCAGCCAGACCGGACGGCGGCGCAGGAATCCCTTGACGTTCTCTCTTCGGATCGGTGGCAGGTTCTCGCCGAAACGCTTCTCGTACATTTCGAGCAGCATGTGGCGGTGGCCCTTTTCCTCCTCGGCCATCTCCTCGAATATTCTCGCCGATTCCGGATAACGCTCCGCGAGGTCTTCCGCGAAGGTCATGTAGATGCGGCTGTCTTCCTCCTCCGCGGAGATCGCAACCGCCAGGATTTCGCGCTCGGTCAGATCGGCGAAATTCTTCACTACGACGCCTCTGCCAGATGATTTAGAACTGTTCTAAATCTTATAGGGGCGCGCCGTTGTCAGGTCAATTCAACAACGGTTCGCGCCCTCGCGCAGGAATCCGAGCAGCAGCCGGCTTACCTCCGCCGGCTGTTCCTGCTGCACCCAATGCCCGGCGCCATCGACGAGATGGCAGCCGATCATTCGCGTGCAGGCCGTGGTCTGCATTGCCTCGAAGACGCCGGGGCGTTGATAGGTTCCCCAGTCCTGTTTGCCCGAGATGAAGCAGGAGGGCACGTCGATGGTCCGGCCTGACCAGGTCTGCAGTTCCGGAATGAATTCCCCCGAGGTGCCGCAGCGATACCACTGTAAGCCGCCCTGGAACCCGGTGCGGGCATATTCGGCGCTGTAGAAAGAAAGTTCGCGATCGGGCAGCCATTGGTTGGCGGCGATCGCCTCGGCAGACGGCATTTCTTCCGCGACGGTGGCGGCCATGTCCTTGGCGAAGTCCATCACGTAATAGGTCGGCAGCTTGGCTAGTTCGCTCGCGGTCCAGCCTTGCAGCGGATAGGGCGCGTTGGCTTTCCAGTCCGCGCTCTTATGATGATAATAGGCGCGCAGGAAATCATGCACGCCCTGCGGCGCGTGGTGCATGTCGGCGTTGGCTTCGCGCGTCGAGTAGTACCATTGATAATGTTTGCGCGGCCGCGGCAGCGCCGCGAGTTCGCGATGTACGGGATCTTCCGGCTTCGGCACCTGCGGCGCGTCGACGGTGTTGAAGGCGAGCTGTGGCGGGCCTCCGAACGGCGCGCTCATCAGCGCGACCGACCGGAATATGTCGGGCCGCACCAGCGCGCACCAGGCGGCGACGGAGGAGCCGAAATCATGCCCGACCACGGCGTCGACGTGGCGATAGCCGAATGCCGAAACCAGGCCCAGCGCGTCGCGCACCAGGTTGAGCAGCCGGAACGAAGCGAGGTCGCCGTCATAGTCCGGGTCCCACCCGGTGGTGCGGCCATAGCCGCGCTGGTCCGGCGCGATCACGTGATAGCCGGCTGCCGCCAGGACCGGCATCACCTTGCGCCAGCTGAAGGCGAGTTCCGGAAAGCCGTGCAGCAGCAGCACGCACGGCCGGCCCCTGGTCTCGAAGCCAGCCTCCAGCACGTGCATGCGCAGGCCGTTGATGTCTTCGACGTAGCGGGAGCGGATGGAAGAGGGGAGCGGGATATCGGGGAGGGAGGTCATTGGTCGAGCCCCTTTCTTCCCTCTCCCCTTGTGGGAGAGGGTGGATCAATCGCGCAACGCGCGATTGAGACGGGTGAGGGGTGTGTCTCCGCGGATAGAGACCCCTCATCCGCCTTCGCTTCGCGAAGGCACCTTCTCCCACAAGGGGAGAAGGGAAGAAAGTCACACCCGCACCACCGTCTTCGGCCAGTATTTGTCGCGCAAATGCCGCTTGACCAGCTTGCCGGTCGGCGTGCGCGGCAGCTCCGCCGCAAAGTCGATACTCTTCGGGCATTTGATCGGCGACAGATGCTTGCGGCAGAACAGGATCAGTTCGGCCTCGAGCTCCTTGCCGGCCTTCGCCATGTCGTGCGGCTGCACCACCGCCTTGACCTCTTCGCCCATCTCCTCGTTCGGCACGCCGAACACCGCGACGTCGGCGACGCCCGGGTGGGTGATCAGCACGTCCTCGGTCTCCTGCGGATAGATGTTAACGCCGCCGGAGATGATCATGTAGGACTTGCGATCGGTGAGATAGAGGTAGCCTTCCTCGTCGAGGTAGCCGACGTCGCCGAGCGTCGACCAGCCCTTGGCGTTGTAGGCGCGCTTGGTCTTCTCGGGATCGTTGTGATAGGTGAAAATCGGCGCGTCGGCGAAATATACCGTGCCGATCTGGCCGACCGGCACTTCCTGCTCGTTCTCGTCGAGGATCTTGATCTTGCCGACCACGGCGCGGCCGACGGTGCCGCGATGGGTCAGCCATTGCTGCGAGGTCGAGACCGTGACGCCGTTGCCTTCGGAGCCGGCGTAATACTCGATCAGGATCGGTCCCCACCACTCGATCATCTTGGCCTTGACGTCGATCGGGCAGGGCGCGGCGGCATGGATCGCGCCCTTCAGCGAGGAGACGTCGTAGTGCTGGCGCACTTCGTCCGGCAGCTTCAGCATCCGCACGAACATGGTCGGCACCAACTGCGACTGGGTGATCTTGTACTTCTCGACCAGCTTGAGGAATTCCTCGGCGTCGAAGGATTCCATGATGATCGATGTGCCGCCCAGCGTGATCGCCATCATGTTGAAGCGCAAGGGAGCGGCGTGATAGAGCGGCGCCGGCGACAGGTAGATGCTGTCGGAATTCATCCCGCACATGTCGGCGCAGAGTATCTTCAGGAACGGATTCGGCAGGTCGATCGGGTTGTGCTCGGATTCGCGCTTGATGCCCTTGGGCCGGCCGGTGGTGCCCGACGAATACAGCATGTCGTAGCCGGCGACCTGGTCCGCAATCGGCGTGGTTGGTTGCGCTGACGCTTCCTTGTCCCAGGAGCGGAAGCCGGGCAGCGGCTCATCGAGCATGTAGAACATGGGCTCGCCGGGCGCGCCCTGCACCAGCCCCTTGATCTGCTCGGCGCATTTCGGCGAGGTGATGACGACCTTGGCGCCGCAATCCCCGATGATGTAGGCGATCTCGTCCTGGGTCAGGTAGCGGCTGATCGCGGTGTAATACAGCCCGCTGCGCTGCGCCGCCCAGCAGATCTCCATGAATGCCAGCCGGTTCTCGATCAGGAACGCGATGTGATCGCCTTCCTTGAGGCCGAGCGATCGGAACAGCTGCGCGCCCTGGTTCGACAGCTCGTCGAGCTCGCGATAGGTGATCGCCTTGCCGGTGCCGGCCATCTGATAGGCAATCTTGTTCGGCTGGGTCCGCGCGTAGACGGAAGGGTGGGTCATGGGGGTTTCCTCAAGGGGCGAATAGTGAGTAGCGAATAGCGAACAGGGAAGAAGGGCAATCGCGCTCTTCCCTGCTCACCATTCGCCACTCGTCACTCGCCATTCGCCTTTTTCTTTTTTCTTACAGCCGCTCGACGATCGTCACATTCGCCATGCCGCCGCCTTCGCACATGGTCTGCAGGCCGTAGCGCTTGTTGCGCTGCTTGAGCGCGTTGATCAGCGTGGTCATCAGCTTGGTGCCGGAGCCGCCGAGCGGGTGGCCGAGCGCGATGGCGCCGCCGTTGACGTTGAGCCGCGCCGGATCCGCGCCGGTGGTCTTCAGCCACGCCGTCGGCACCGAGGCGAAGGCCTCGTTGACCTCGAACAGGTCGATGTCGTCGATCGACATGCCGGCCTTCTTCAGCGCGCGCTCGGTGGCGTGCAGCGGCGCATCGAGCATGATCACGGGGTCGCCGCCCATCATGGTCATGTGATGAACCCGCGCCAGCGGCTTGACGCCGAGCGACTTCAGGCCCCTCTCGTTGACGACCATCACGCCGGAGGCGCCGTCGCAGATCTGGCTGGAGCTGGCGGCGGTGAGCTTGCCATTCTCGGCGATCAGCTTGACGCCCCTGATGCCCTCGAGGGTGGCGTCGAAGCGGATGCCTTCGTCGATGTGGTGGGTGTCGGTCGAACCGTCCGCGCGGGTTATCTGCAGCGGAATGATTTCGTCCTTGAAGCTGCCGGCCTGGGTCGCGGCGATGGCGCGCTGGTGGCTTTCAAAGGAGAACTTGTCGAGATCGTCTTTGGAGAGGCCGTATTTCTCCGCCATCATTTCCGCGCCGGTGAACTGGCTGAACACGATGTTCGGATATTTCTTCTCGATGCCCGGGCTCTTGGAGGTGCCGAAACCGTTCTTGGCCGGCAATTGCGACGACAGGCCCATCGGCACCCGGGTCATCGATTCCACGCCGGCGGCGATCACGATGTCCATGGTGCCGGACATCACCGCTTGCGCTGCGAAATGCAGCGCCTGCTGCGACGAGCCGCACTGGCGGTCGACCGAGGTGCCGGGCACGCTTTCCGGCAGCTTCGAAGCCAGGATGGCGTTGCGCGCCATGTTGTTGGACTGTTCGCCGACCTGAATGACGCAGCCCATGATCACGTCTTCGATCTGGTCGGGCGCCGCACCCGAGCGCTCGACCAGCGAATTCAGCACGGAAGCGGCGAGATCGGCCGGATGCCAGCCGGCGAGGCGTCCCCCCTTGCGGCCGCCTGCGGTGCGTGCGGCGGCGACGATATATGCCTCGGCCATGACTGTTCTCCCTGATTGTTTTGGATGGGGGTTTGAAACTGGGCCGGATTTAAGAGAGACGGGGGGATTTAGTCAATCAATCAATTAACTCTTGAGGTGGGCCCCATCATCGGGTTATCTGCGCCCGGATTTCCCGGCAGCAGGTGATGGGATCAGGGTTGAATACCAGCGTACCGGCCCGGCTCCCGGGTGGAAAAAACTCAACGGCTGAAAAGCTCCTCGTCGCGGCGAGCGAGTTGATGATCGAGCGCTCCTCGATCGATGTGTCCCTGAGCGACATCGCGCAGAAATCCGGCGTCAACGCCGCGCTTGTCAAATATCACTTCGGCAACAAGGACGGGCTGCTGCTGGCGCTGTTGGCGCGCGACGCCGCGACCGAGGTGGCGAACCTCGAATATCTGCTGGCGCAGCCGATCACGCCGACCGCGAAACTGAAGCTGCATATCGCCGGCATCATCCGGGCGTATCACCAGTTTCCCTACATGAACCGGCTGATCCATTATTTGCTGCATGAGAGCAGCGTGGAAGCCGCCGACGAAGTCTCGAAATTCTTCGTCGCGCCGCTGCTGGAATTCCATCGCAGGCTGCTGGCGGAAGGCATCAAGGCCGGCGAGTTCCGCGACATCGATCCGGTGCTGTTCTACACCAGCCTGATCGGCGCCTGCGACCATCTGTTTTTCGGACGCCACGCGATGTCGCGCGCGACCGGCGTCGGGCCGGTCACCGACGAAGTCTGCCGCCAATATATCGGGCACATGGAAGCGCTGATTTGCGGGGGCATGCTGACGGCCAACAACACGGAACCCGCTGGCGCGGCAACCGGATGAGTTCACTTCACGATACCCAAGCCTAGAGAAGAAACGCCCAAGGAAAGGTCTCTATCATGCAGTTGCAAGACGTTGCCGTAATCATCACCGGCGGTGGCTCCGGCCTCGGCGCCGCCACCGCGCGCGCCATGGCGGCCAAGGGCGCTAAGATCGGTGTGCTCGACCAGAGCAAGGAAAATGCCGAGAAGGTCGCAGCCGAAGTGAAGGGCATCGCGCTCCATGCCGACGTCACCGACGAGGAACAGATCAAGGCCGCTCTCGCCAAGGCCGAAGCCGCCCACGGCATCGCCCGCGTGCTGATGAACTGCGCCGGCATCGGCGGCTCGCAGCGCATCGTCGGCAAGGACGGCGTCTATCCGCTGGCCAAGTTCGTCCGCGTCATCAACGTCAACCTGATCGGCACCTTCAACGTGCTGCGGCTGTTCTCCGAACGGCTGGCGACCGCGGCTCCGGTCGGCGAAGAGCGCGGCGTCATCATCAACACCGCGAGTGTCGCGGCCTATGAAGGCCAGATCGGCCAGATCGCCTATTCCGCCTCGAAAGGCGGCGTGGTCGGTCTCACGCTGCCGGCGGCGCGCGATCTCGCCAGCCTCAAGATCCGCGTCAACACCATCGCGCCCGGCCTGTTCCTGACGCCGCTGCTGATGGGCCTGAACGAGGAAGCCCGCAAGAGCCTCGGCGCGCAGGTGCCGCACCCGGCGCGGCTCGGCGACGCCTCCGAATACGGCAACCTCGCGGTGCACATCGTCGAGAACCCGATGCTGAACGGCGAGACCATCCGTCTCGACGGCGCCATCCGCATGGCGCCGCGGTAGCAAACTCTGTCGTCGTCCCCGCGAACGCGGGGACCCATACTCCGCGGCGGTAATTGTTTCGGAAGGTCTCTGCCACCATGCCAAGATCGAAACGGCACGGCGTATGGG
>JBAQER010000934.1:0-5989 GCA_049286845.1 Bradyrhizobium sp. | reverse complement strand
TTACAAGCCGCTCGGGGTCGAGGGCGGCATCCAGCGGTCCCGGCAGAACATGCGGGCGTTGTCCGATCTGCTCGCCGCCAGAAAAATTCCGCTGACCGTCGTCGTCTACCCCTGGGCGCAGCAACTGGCGCAGGGCGATCGCAACAGCCCGCAGATTTCGCTGTGGCGCGAGTTCTGCGAGGGCCGCTGCAAGGCCTTCATCAACCTGTTTCCGGTCTTCTTCGCCGCCACCGAAGCCGACAAGGACTGGTACGAGCGTCTCTTCATCCTCGGCGACGATCATTTCTCTGCGGAAGGCAACCGGATGATGTTTCGGGAGCTGGCAAGACATCTGCTTTGATTGGCGTTACATAAATCGGGAAGTCAAAAAAGGCCGTCGAACCAGACGGCGCGAAAGGGAGAAGCATGAAGGATTTTGCCGGAAAGATCGCTGTCATCACCGGAGGCGGCACGGGCATGGGCCGCGAACTGGCGCGCCAGCTCGTCGCCGAGGGCTGCAACGTCGCGATGTGCGACGTCTCCGCCGCCGCGATGGCGGAAACCAAGCGGCTGTGCGAGGTCGAGAAGCTGCCGCAGGGCCTGCGCGTCACCACCCATATCGCCGACGTCTCCATCGAGGACCAGCTCAAGCGCTTCCGCGACGAGCTCGCCGAGCAGCAGGCGACCGACAAGATCCACCTTCTGTTCAACAACGCCGGCATCGGCGGCGGCGGCAGCATGTTCACCAACACGCGGGAGCAGTGGGAAAAAACCTTCAACATCTGCTGGGGCGGGGTCTATCTCGGCGTCCGCACCTTCCTGCCGATGCTGATGAAGGCCGACGAGGCTCACATCGTCAATACCTCGAGCGTCAACGGCTTCTGGGCCTCGGTCGGATTGGGAGTCTCACACACCGCCTATAGTGCTGCGAAATTCGCGGTGAAGGGCTTTACCGAAGCGCTGATGAACGATCTCAAGCTGAACGCGCCGCATATCAAATGCTCGGTCGTGATGCCCGGTCATATCGGCACCTCGATCGTCTCCAACTCCCGCAAGATCCAGAGCGGCACCGAATCCGAGCTACTGAGCCCGAACGAACTGCTGTCGGCGCGGCAGCGGCTGAAGGGCATGGGCATGGACACCGCCGTGATGTCGGACGATGACATCCAGAAGATCGCGCTCGATCGCGCCCGCAGTTTCCGCGATGAGGCGCCGACCACGGCGGCGCAGGCCGCGAAGATCATCCTCGACGGCGTCAAGGCCGAGCGCTGGCGCATCCTGGTCGGCGACGACGCCCGGAAGCTCGACGAGCGGGTGCGGCAGACGCCGGAGCAGGCCTATACGCCCGAATTTTACCAGAGTTTTGCCCAGGAGGTCGGCTGGCGGCTCGGCTGATGAAATCAGGCGCGCGCAACGCGCGCGCGTGTGCCGGGCCGGTAGGCGAGGCGGCTGTGCCCTGAGCAGTACGGCAAACCGTCGAGCGGCATGTTGCCGCAAAAACAAAAATCCTCGGCGCCGGGCGTGCTGATCGGCCAGCGGCAACGTTGCTCGCTGAGTTCGAACAGCGAACAGCGGCGCTCGCTGACGATCGGCGCCTCGTCGGCAGGTGGCTGGCCGTCGTAGAACGCTTGCAGGATCTGAAGCTGTAGCCTGGGGACGGATTTCGCGGAGCGCTCGCCGCCGGCTTTTCTCGGCCGCTGTTCCGCGTTGCCGGCGCCACCGGTCAAACCGAGGCGGGTGAGTTTGCCGATCACGGCGTTGCGGCTGACGCCGATGTGGACGGCGATCTCGCGGCAGGAAAGGCCGGCTTCAAAATGTTTCTTCAGCAGCTCGACGCGTTCGGTGGTCCAGGTCGGGATAGTCGCGAACATAATGGCGGCCCCATATTTGGTGAACCGCCGCGCTCCAAAGCTTCCCGTCAGCGAAATCTTTCCCTCAGGACGGCTTTCCATTGTCGCGGATCGCAAGCAGCCCGTCCTTGATGGCGAGCCGAATGCCTTCCTCGATCAGGGTCTTCGCAACGCCGGGAACGCTGGTGCCGTGGGTGCCCTGTCTCACCAGCCTTTCAAGATAGGTGATGGTCGAAAGCGCCAACGTGACTGGAACGCGGTCGGTTTCGGCTTTCTCTGTAGCCATAGGGAACGCTAACTCTTAATCGGTGTACTGAAAAGTATCTATTTAGACTCTATTAAGTTTTGGAGTCAGGAGTCAATGCGCCGGGTCTTGGACTACCTATCGCCTTGTAAAATCGTTGAAAACCAGAGGCTTGCCGGATCAAGCTGAACCGGTGCCTCACGACCGCCGGGCTTCACCCGTGCACGACGTTCTTGGCGATCATGCAGTGAATGCCCTTGGAGCCATTCACCGTCTGCGTCACGCGCAAATCGGCGGCTAGGCTGCAGAGCGTATAGGCGTCCTCGCGCGACAGATTGCGCTTTTCCCCTAACAGCACGATCATGTCGCGAAGTGCGCGGACCACGCATTGATCGAGGTCGGGATCCATCGCCATCGTCATGTAGTGATCCGGCGTCTCGGCGCGGGGATAGTCGAGCCGCAGATCCTTGCGCAGCGTCAGCTTGAAGCGGCCCTGCAGCGCGGTCTCGATCGCGGTGACGCAGACCTCGCCGTCGCCCTGCACGCCATGGCCATCGCCGCAGGAAAACAGCGCCCCCGGCACGAACACCGGCAGATAGAGCTTGGCGCCCGGCACCAGTTCCTTGTTGTCGAGATTGCCGCCCATCGCGCGCGGGATCAGCGAGGTGATGCGGCCCCAGGCCGGCGGCGGCGATACGCCCATCACCCCGAAAAACGGTCTTAGCGGCAGGTCGAGACCCCAGGGCAGCCGCCCGACCATCCGCTTCTGGTCGAGCGGAATGTTGAGCAGCCGGGTTTCATGGAAGTCGTCGGGCAGGGTGCCGGCCAGCGGCCGGATCAAATTGTAGCCCCAGTCCTGCCGGAGCTGCACATCGAGAATATCGATCTCCAGCACGTCGCCGGGTTCGGCGCCCGCGACCGCGATCGGTCCGGTCAGGATATGACCGGGCACCATCCGCTCGTTGTTGACATGCACCGCATCGAGTTCCGGCGGAACGTGAAACTTGCTGCGGTCCGGCACCACGTCCGGGCCGCCGCTGATGGTGTCGATGGTCACTTCATCGCCGCTGTCGATGGTGAGCACGGGCTTCAGTTTTGCTTCGAAAAAGCCCCAGTGGCAGGTCTCGGGACTGGAATGCAGATGATGATGCGTCATGACGGGGGGCTTTCTCGTCCGGCTTTGTGACTCTATCCGGCTTTGTGACTCTATTCGTCATTGCCGGGCTTGACCCGGCAATCCATCTTCTTTGAAGAATGCATATCACGAAGATAGATGGATACGCGGGTCAAGCCCGCGTATGACACTGAATATAAAATTTGGCCTGACATCCATCGGATAGAGAATTCGCATTGTTTTTTTTGCTCTCCAAGACCATCGGCATCATGCTGCTGCCGACCAATTTCCTGATCGGCCTCGGTCTGGCAGGCGCAGCTCTGCTGGCCACGCGATTTGCCTCTGCCGGGCGCAAGTTCATGATTGCTTCCGTGGCATTGCTCGCGATCTGCGGATTTTCGCCGCTGGGGTACCTGCTGCTTTATCCGCTGGAGCAGCAATTTCCGGCATGGGATGCCTCGCGCGGCGCGCCCGACGGCATCGTCGTGCTCGGCGGCTCGATCTACGCGGATGTTTCGACCGCGCATGGCGTCGTCGTCGTCGGTGGCGCCGCGGACCGCATCATCGCGTCGGTGGCGCTGGCCCATCGCTATCCCAACAGCCGTATCCTGTTTACCGGCGGCAGCGGGCATCTGATCTCGAACGATGCGAGGGAAGCCGATTACGCCGCTTCGCTGTTCGAAAGCCTCGGCATCTCCCGGGAACGCCTGATCATGGAGCGGCGCTCGCGCAACACCCAGGAGAACGCCGAATTCTCCCGGGCGATTGCCGCGCCGAAAGACGGCGAGCGCTGGCTGCTGGTCACATCCGCCTACCATATGCCGCGTTCCATCGGCCTGTTTCGCAAAGCCGGATTTGCCGTGGAGGCGTATCCGGTCGACTGGCGGGTCGGCGGCCGCGGGGATGTTCTGCGGTTCGCGGCGTTGTCGCTGGATGGACTGGACCGCGTCAACGTCGGTGTCCGCGAATGGCTGGGGCTCGCCGCTTACTGGCTCACCGGCAAGATCGATGTGTTGTTGCCGGGGCCGGGCTGACCTATAGCGTCTTCGAACGAAGGCCTGCCTTATACTTGATACGGGGTGGAGACCGGTTCGCGTCAAGGCCCTGTCGCAACATCAGAGCAATCGGGCTAGGATCGCCGCAACAGGCGCGCCACGCTTTGGCCCGCCGATTTGGGAGTTTACGCCATGCAACAGCAGACGCCGCCGGAACAGTTCGATTTGGCCGGCATGGTGGCTGATCTCAACAGCCTGCTTCGGCTCAAGACCACCGTGATCGGCATGAAAATGTTTGCAACCGTCGAAGAGATGGCGGCGATTCCGAAGATCCGGCGTCCGACAGCCGTGCACACCACCGACCAGATCGTCAGCATGGCCTCGCGGCTGGGCTGGACCGTCGGCATCACCGGCGAGGACCTCGTCGGCGCGCAGTGCCGCGCCGTGATCGGGCTGGCGCCGCAGGATGAGAAGTGGCTGGAGGGGCAAGCTTACGTCGGCGTCTGGCATGGCACGGCCGAGGACGCACGCAGGCGCCAGGAGGCGCTGGATGTCGTCGCCTTCGGAAAATACCAGGCGCTGGCGGTGAGCCCGCTGTCGAGCGGCCGGCTCAATCCGCCGGACATTTGCCTGGTATACGCGACGCCCGGCCAGATGATCATCCTGATCAATGGCCTGCAATATACCGGATACAAGAAGTTTGAATGGGGCGTGGTCGGCGAGACCGCTTGCGCCGATTCATGGGGCCGCGCGCTCAAGACCGGCGAGCCCAGTCTGTCGCTGCCGTGCTTTGCCGAGCGCCGCTATGGTGGCGTGCCGGATGAGGAGATGCTAATGGCGCTGCAGCCTTCGCATCTGGCCAAGGCGATCACGGGTATGAAGCAGCTCGCCAAAAACGGCCTGCGCTATCCGATCGCGCCCTATGGCATCCAGAACGACGTGCGCGCCGGCATGGGCGTGTCCTACGCGGGCAAGAAGTAGCAGACCGTCATTCCGGGGCGATGCAAAGCATCGAACCCGGAATCTCGAGATTCCGGGTCTGGTGCTAGCGCACCATCCCGGAATGACGGCAAATGGTTCAAGGGAAAACAAAACATGGCTTCGTCGAAATTCGACATCGTTGTCTATGGCGCCACCGGTTTCACCGGCCAGCTCGTCGCCGAATATCTTGCCGCGCATTACAAGGGCGACGCCAATCTGAAATGGGCGATGGCCGGACGCAGCAGGGACAAGCTCGCCTCGGTGCGTGATGCGATCGGCGCGCCGGCCGATACGCCGTTGATTGTCGCCGATGCCAGCGATCCGGCTTCGCTGAAAGCCATGGTCGGCCAGGCCAAGTCGGTGATCACGACCGTCGGGCCGTATCAGCTCTATGGCTCGGACCTGCTTGCGGCCTGCGTGGAGGCGGGCGTCGACTATTTCGATCTCTGCGGCGAGCCTTTGTGGATGCGCCAAATGATCGAAGCGCATGAGGCGACCGCCAAAGCGAGCGGCGCGCGAATTGTGTTTTCCTGTGGCTACGATTCGGTGCCGTTCGAGCTCGGCGTGTTCTATGTGCAGGAAGAAGCGAAGAAAGCGTTCGGCGCGCCGGTCAACCGCGTGAAGGGCCGCGTCCGCGCCATGAAGGGGACGTTGTCCGGCGGCACTGCGGCGAGCATGAAGGCGACCTTCGTGGCGACGGCGCGAGATCTCAGCCTGGTCGCGCTCTTGAGGAATCCTTTCGCGCTGACACCAGGCTTCGAAGGCCCGAAGCAGCCGCCGGGCAACAAGCCGATCTTCGATGAGGAGCTCAACTCCTGGACCGCAC
>JBAQER010000933.1:0-4116 GCA_049286845.1 Bradyrhizobium sp. | reverse complement strand
TCCGCGCATAGCGCGAGCCGAGGCTGGTCAGCACTTCGTAGCCGATGGTGCCGAAATGGTGCGCGAGTTCGTCGACGGTGATGCCTTCGCCGATCAGCGTCACCATATGGCCGCGCCGCGCGGCGTTCTTCTCGAGGTCGGTGACGTCGATCGCGATCAGGTCCATCGAGATGCGGCCGGCGATCGGGCAGCGCTTGCCCGCGACCATCACCTCGGCGCCGCGGGTGCCGTCATTGCTGCTGCCAGCGCGGAAATAGCCGTCGGCATAACCCGCCGACACGATCGCGAGCCGGGTCGGCCGCCGCGCGGTCCAGGTGCCGCCGTAACCGACGGTCTCGCCCTTGTCGACGTTGCGGATCTGCACGATGCGGGCTTTCAGCTCGACCACCGGCCGCATCGGGTTGTCGGCCTCCGGCGTCGGATTGACGCCGTAGAGCGCCGCACCCGGCCGTACCAGATCGAACTGGAACGCCGCGCCGAGGAAGATCCCTGACGAATTCGACAGCGACGCCGGCACGCCGGAAAACAGGCTGGCGATTTCGCGGAAGGCCGCGAGCTGCCGGGCGTTGGTCGGATGATTGAGGCTCTCGGCGCTGGCGAGGTGGCTCATGACCAGCGTGATGCCGTGATCGCCGGCATTGATGCGCGGAATGATGCCCTGCGCTTCGGCCACCGTCAGGCCGAGCCGGTTCATGCCGGTATCGATGTGAATGGCCGCACCGCCGGTCCAGCCGGAGCGGCGGCAAAACACGTCCCATTCGGCCAACTCGTTGAGATCGCCGATCACGGGCCTGGCGTCGATCTTGGCGTAGGCATCGCCGGTGTTCTGGAAGAAGCCGCCGAGCACATAGATTGCCACGGCGGGCACCGCCGCGCGGACCACGCTGGCTTCATCGAGGGTCGCCACGAAGAAGGTCTTGCAGCCGGCGACGGCGAGCGCGCGCGCCACCGGCCCGGCGCCGCAGCCATAGGCGTTCGCCTTGACGACGCCGGCGCATTCGGCCGGCACCGCGGTCTTCTCGAGCTTCTTCCAGTTGGCGATGATGGCGTCGAGATCGACGGTGAGCACGCCGGGGAAGGTCGCCAGCGCCGCCGCCTGGTTCGCCTCAGGCGAGAGGACGGAGCCTCCCGGAATCGATTTCGGATCGGACACGATGTTCATGCCGCACTTTACGCACAGGCCTGCGGCGGTTCAACCGGGCAGGCCGGGTCAGTAGCTCTGCGTCGGCATATGGCTGTCATGCGCGAGATCACTGAAGCGGGTGAACTGGCCCTCGAACGCCAGTTCCACCGTGCCGGTGGGGCCGTGGCGCTGCTTGCCGATGATGACTTCGGCCTTGCCGTGCACCAGCGACATGTCGAGCTGCCACTTTTCGTATTCCGGCGTGCCGACGCGCGGCTCCTTGTTGGCGAGGTAATATTCCTCGCGGTAGACGAACATCACGACGTCGGCGTCCTGCTCGATCGAGCCGGATTCGCGCAGGTCCGACAATTGCGGGCGCTTGTCGTCGCGGCTTTCGACCTGACGCGAGAGCTGCGACAGCGCGATGATGGGAACGTTGAGCTCCTTGGCCAGCGCCTTCAGGCTGGTGGTGATCTCGGTGACTTCCTGCACCCGGTTGTCGTTGCCGCGCTTGCCCGAGCCCTGCAGCAGCTGGATGTAGTCGACCACGATCAGATCGAGGCCCTTCTGCCGCTTCAGGCGGCGGGCGCGCGCGGTGAGCTGCGAAATCGACAGGCCGCCGGTCTCGTCGACATAGAGCGGCAGCGACTGCAGTTCGATCGAGTAGTCGCGAATCTTTTCGAAGTCGCTCTCGGTGATGCCGCCGCGGCGGATCGTGCTCGAGGCGATGCTGGTCTGCTCGGCGAGAATACGGGTGGCGAGCTGTTCGGCCGACATTTCGCAGGAGAAGAAGCCGACGACGCCGCCATTGACCGATTTCATGGTGCCGTCGGCCTGGATTTCGGCGCGATGCGCTTTGGCCACGTTGTAGGCGATGTTGGTGGCGAGCGCGGTCTTGCCCATGCCGGGACGACCGGCGACGATGATCAGGTCGGAGGCCTGCAGGCCGCCCATCTTGGTGTCGAGATCGCGCAGGCCCGTTGCGATGCCCGACAATTTGCCGTCGCGCTGGAATGCCTTGGCCGCCATGTCGACGGCGACGGTGAGGGCCTGGGCGAAGCGCTGGAAGCCGCCGTCGTAGCGGCCGGATTCCGCCAGCTCATAGAGCCTGCGCTCGGCATCCTCGATCTGCGCACGCGGCGCAAAATCCACCGGCGCGTCGAAGGCGACATTGACCATGTCCTCGCCGATCCGGATCAGGTCGCGGCGCAGCGCCAGTTCGTAGATCGTCCGCCCGTAATCCTGGGCGTTGATGATGGTGGTCGCCTCGGCGGCGAGGCGGGCGAGGTATTGGCCGACCGTCATGCCGCCAATGTCGGTGTCGGCCGGCAGGAAGGTCTTCAGCGTGACGGGAGTCGCGACCTTGCCCATCCGGATCAGGCTGCCGCCGGTCTCGAAAATGGTCTGGTGGATCGGCTCGAAGAAATGCCGCGGTTCGAGAAAGTCCGAAACCCGGTAGAACGCGTCGTTGTTGACCAGGATCGCGCCCAACAGGCTCTGTTCCGCCTCTATATTGTGCGGTGCGCTCCGATACGCCGGAGTGCCCGGATCGGGCGCGAGCTTGAGGACGTTCGAATCAGTCAGGGCCATAGGCTGGATTGTTCTTCGGATTTGGGTCGTTTTAGGATTCTTGGAAGCGGGGCGCGAATAAAGCGCCACTCCCGCTCACAGTGGAAGCCGCTTCGTCCCTTATGCACGATTCTGATATTTTTTAGTGGATGAAAGCTGACGCGGACGCATTCCGCTTGACGGGTTTCCCGGAAAACTTTGCGCGGCGTGAACCTTATCCCGCGCGCGGCATACTCACCCGAAGCGGGCGACGCGCGCTCCGCCGCTGATTTAAATCAGGAGGAGATAGATCAGCGCGACCACGGCAGCGCCAACGCCGGTGGCGATCAGGGCGTAGTCGGTGCCGATGTCGGCGTGCGGATCGAACGATGATGGGCAAGTTTTCTGGGCCATTTCGGACGTTTAGGGCAGCCCGGCCAAACCTTATGTGAAACAGGTCACACTCGGTTAATTTTCTTCGGGCCATGGTCGGCAGGAACGCCTTGGCGGCCTGCGGATTGGTTGAGACGCAGGGAATAGGCGCAAGGAACCGCAATGGGTCAGCAGCTTCAGTCTTTGCCATCAGGAAAATGGCGATCGGGAGAGGGCGAAACAGCCTGGCTGTCGATGCTGATCGACGCCATGGAAGAGGTTTCCCGCTGCAAGTCCCCCTGCGATCGTTCGGTGCTGGCGGCTTTTCACGCGCAGCTTTCGCGTCCGGCGGCGCCCTGGGCGCACCACGGATCCCATTTCAGCCTGCGCAACTAAGAACCTATTCGCCCGCGATCTGCAGGCGCGGCCGCTTGCCGCGCTCGATCCCGCGCAGTTTGGCTTCTTCGTCCGCGATGTAGTCCCGGGTCATCGGCACGACGCCTTGGCGCTTGGTAAGCTGGATCTGGAAGTTCATCATGTTCTGGTTGCGGAACGACATTTCCGAACATGCGAGGTAAAATTCCCACATTCGCGCAAAGCGCTCGTCATAGAGCCGCACGGCCTCTTCCCGCCGCGACGCGAAACGTTCGCGCCACGCTTTCAGCGTTTCCGCGTAGTGCATCCGCAGGATTTCGACGTCGCATACCAGCAGTCCGGAACGCTCGATCGCGCGGGTCGCCTCGGACAATGCGGGGATATAGCCGCCGGGGAAAATGTACTTCGTGATCCAGGGATTGGTAGCGTCGGGCCCCTCCGAGCGGCCGATCGAATGCAGCACCATCACGCCGTCGTCGGTGAGGAGCTCGGCGCAGCGCCGAAAATAGGTCTCGTAGAAATCGATGCCGACATGTTCGAACATGCCGACCGACACGATGCGGTCGAACGGGCCCGGAATGTCGCGATAGTCCTCGAGAAAGAACTTCGCCGATGACGTCAGGTTTTTCTCGGCTGCGCGGGCGTTCGATGTGTGCAATTGCTCGGTCGATAGCGTCACGCCGGTGACGCTGGCGCCG
>JBAQER010000932.1:0-5185 GCA_049286845.1 Bradyrhizobium sp. | reverse complement strand
TGCGCGGCCATTCGGTTTCGTTCTCGGTGAACTCGAGATTGGGCAAGCCGAACGCGCGGTGCGAGATGCGCTCGGGGTCGGACGCGGCGAGCAGGTTGGGCAAGGGATGGTAACGGAAATAGAGCCGCGCGCGCTCGATCGGCGTATTGACCACCGTGAGACATTCGACGCCTTTCTCGCGTAGCGCTATGTCAAGTTGCGCCTGGGCCGCGATATGGCGCCGGCAGAACGGGCAATGCAGGCCTCGAAACAAGCCGACCAATATCGGGCTGTGGCCGCGAAAGTCATCCAGCGCGATCTTGCCCTGGCGCGTGATCGCGTCCAGCACGATGTTCGGTGCGCGGTCGCCCGGCCGGAGTGGCCCATCGACATGAAGTTCGGACATGGTGACCTCCTCTGCTTGCTAATCAAGAAATGGCAGTACGATCAGTCCCTGGGGATCAAGCCCGTGCCGGGCGCAGACGTCGTGTGCCAGAGCGAAATACCGCTCGGCCTCCGGCATATCGCCCCGATCGAGGTTCAGCGTCGCGAGCCCATCATAGCATGGAAAGAGCTGTTGCGGCTCGCCTGTTTCCTGCGCCACCTCAATTGCCTCATTGTAGCAGCGGGCGGCCAGTTGCGGCCGGCAATGGCATTGATAGATTTGCCCCAGCACGATCAACGGCACGGCGAGATGCTCGCGCTGATCCAGCGCGCGGTCGAGTTCGATCGCCATTTCGGCGGCCGGCACGCCTTCGTCGGCACACCTGTCCGTGAAGGTGCAGCAGGCGACGGCGAGATTGGCAAGGAGCCGTGCCTGAAAGCCGAGATCGCCGATCCGGCGCGCCACATCGAGGCCGCGCCGGCACACCTCGATGGCTCGCGCCGGATCGACCATGGTGTAGAGCACGCCAAGATTGGTGTAACCGCGGCAGGCTGCGCTGAGAAGGCCGGCGGCTTCGGCAACCGCGACGCTTCGCTCCACCTCGCAAACGGCCTCCCGGCTCCGTCCCAGCCGCGCCAGCGCAACCCCTTTGGTATTGAGAGCCTCTGCAGTGGCGCGAGCCGCCTCGAGTCCGGCTTGCTTATCTGCATCCGGCGGCACGGATTGGGCGTAGCCAAGCGCCTCGTCTGCCCATCTCGCAGCCGCCGCGTGATCGCCCATGCGAAACGCGAGGTGGCCGCGCTCCTGCAAGAGGTGCGCCCACTCGATCGGCGCGTCGGTCCCTTCAAGGAGTGCGGCCGCCTCGGCGTAGTGCGCCTCCGCCTTGTTTCGTTTGCCGGCGTCCCACAGCAACCGGCCAAGCTTGCGAAGTATTCGCGCTGCGGCGGCGCGATTCCCCGAAGCGCGGTGGGCCTCCAACACCGTCTGGTAGTGTTCGTCGGCCGTGTTCCGACGGCCGGCCGCCCGGCACAGATCGGCTATTCGCTCGCACAGCACGAGCCGTTCCGGTCCTTGATCGCCGGCGGTCAACAAGACGGCGAGTGCCTGCTGATAGAGACGGATGGCGTCGTCGTTGGCGTAAGTCGTGCGTGCTCGATCGCCGGCCGCGCTCAGGTAGTGTGCGCCCTTCGGCTTGCTCGCGCTGAGGCTGAAATGATGCCCCAGCAGTATGAGGTCTTCGAGCCGCTCGGGATCATCTCCACACAACCGCTCCAGAGCGGCACCGATCCGTCCATGCATCTCGATGCGCCGCTGCAGAAGGAGGTTTTGGTAGATTACATCCTGAAGCATGGTTTGCGTGAAACGATAGGATTGCAGCGAAATCGAATTCGCGCCCGAGATCTCCTCGATGATCTCGGCGTCGCACAGCAGTTCGAGCCCTGCCTCTACTTTCGCCGGGTCGGTCGCCGTGGCACCGAGAAGGGCAGCATCGAAGCGTGGCCCGATGACTGCTGCCTCCTGTGCCAGCCTGCGCACCTCGTGTGGCAGCCGATCCACGCGCGCGAGCAACAACGCCTGAATGCTCGCCGGAATGTCGGCGGCCGCCTCATCGGACTTGATCTGCCAGTGCGAGTCGTCGCGTTCCAAAACGCCGGCGTCGATGAGACCGCGTATGATTTCTTCGATGAACAGCGGATTCCCGCTCGCGCGTTCAAGAATTCGATTGAATAGATTGCCGGACAATTCGTTACAACCGAGACCGAACAACGCCGCGAGCAACCTTTGTCCGTCGGCGGCGCCGAGGGGCGCCAGCCGGAGAATTGTGTGGCTAATTCGACTTGAATCGAGTTGATCCATTTCAAGCATTGGCCGGTGCGTGAACAACAGCATCAGCCGTCTGCGCTCCAGCCGATCCATCAGGAACCGCAGCGCCTCGAGAGACGCGGCATCGGCCCAGTGCAGGTCTTCCACGATGATCAGGAGGGGCGATAGGGCCAGACGCCGTTCGAACACTGTGCGGATCGCGAAAAAAATCTGCCGCCGGAGTTGCTCCGGCTCGACATGCTGCAGGGCCACGTCGGGGTCGCCGAGACCGAGAACATGGAAGTAGAGGGGCATCAGGCGCTCGATCTCTTCGGCCGTCAGGCCGAGCTCTGACAGCGCTTCGGCCAGCTTGGCCTGCGCCTCTGCCGCCGAAGCCTTGTGCGCGATGCCGTAAGCACTGCGCAGCACCGCGGCAAGAGTACCGTAGGATTGCTCGCCCAGCGGCGAGCAGACCGCCCGCCGGATTGCCACGTCTGCGAAGCGGTCCTCATCACGGGTGCGGGTAACGAATTCATCCACCAGGCGAGATTTTCCGATGCCGGCTTCGCCAACCAGGCGCACCAGTTGAGCAGTTCCGCCACACGCCAGATCGAGGCTCCCGATCATGCGGGCAACCTCTGCGTCGCGGCCGATCAGCGGCGCGCTCAGGCCCAGTATTTCGAGTCCTCGTGCCGTACGCGGCGTGTCAAGCGGTCCCTTCAGACGATGGACCAGCACGCTGCCCATCTTGCCGCGGAGCGTAACGTCGCCAAGTGATTCATACGAGAATGCATGGCGGGTAAGGCGATGGGTCAGTGGTCCCACCAGCACCTCGCCCGGAGGTGCCATCGACTGCAATCGTTGGGCGGTATTCACCGTATCGCCGGTCACTGAATAGGCTTTGGTTGCGCCCGCACCGAGCCCGCCCGCAACCACGTGCCCGGTGTTGATGCCGATATGGAGCATGAGCGGCGAACCGGCGAATATCTCCGAACGTTCTCCGAGGTGCGCCGTCCGCTTGATCATGTCGAGGGCCGCGCGAACCGCCCGCTCAGGGTCGTCTTCGTGCGCGGCCGGCGCACCAAACAGCGCGAGCAGCGCATCGCCGATGAATTTGTCCACAAAGCCGCCAAAATTTTGCACCGCTGCCGTCAATTCCTCGAACAATTCGTTTTGAAGAGTCTGCATGACTTCCGGGTCGAGCCGCTCGCTCATGGTGGTAAAGCCACTGAGGTCCGCAAACAGCACGGTAATGGTCCGGCGGTTGGCTTCGGTGTCTGCCCTTCGGTGTCCTCGCTCGGTCGCGGCAATCGGGTCCGGCATCGGCGCTGGTGGGTGGGCCCCAATCGGGACCGTCGTCGGAATCGTCAGTGACGGCGGCTTCCGCTGGTTGCCGGCTCTGACGGCGTCGTCGACCTGGGCACCGCATTTCGGGCAATACGTAAAATCTGGTGCGCACGCATAGCCGCAGCCGGGGCACGCACTCGGTTGCCTCGGTTGCCTCACCCCGCATTTCGGACAGAAAGCAAAGCCGCTCTGAACCTCGAAACCGCAACCGGAGCAGTTCATGGATCAATACCTCGCGGGAGCCGCGACGGCGCGATCTGATCCCGGACCTTATCGAACGGGTCCTGGATCCCTGGCAAGAATGGGCTCGCAGCGCCGGAAGAGCAAGCGGTGGTTGCTGCCGTTGCCACCCGGTATGGACGACGAAGACGTTAGGGAAGGGTGACAGCCATGCAAAGTCCTCGCGAAATGCTCGCCGAGATATGGACCCAGGCCGGCGGGGATGCCGCCGCGCTCGATGCGGTCACGCTGACCGGCGAAGAACCGCAATTGCCGTCGTCGTTTCGCGTCGCCGCCGGGCTTCGGTCCGCTGCGCTCCGTCAGCCATTCGGCGGTGCTGTCGAAAACCCCGGCATTCTGGGCACGCCCGGCGATGCCGCTCGGCAGTCACCCGCCGCAATGGCCGGCGCGGCCCTGAGGAGCGGCGGCCGCCCCGAAAAAAAGAACGCCAACCCCGCATCCCCATCGCTTTTTTGTTTGTCTGCAACATTAATTGGGCACTATTAGCGTACCGATGAGGCACTCGCTGCTGGAATCACCGCCGGTTTGGTCAGGCCCGATGTATAGAGAGTTTACCAAGCAATTGCAGATGCTTACGCGGCAACGGCTGGCCGTCGCCGCGGGCCTGCTGGCGTTGGCCGGTGCCGCGCTGTTTGGGCTGTTGCACATTACGGGGGCAAGCCAGGGCCATTCCGAAGTGTCGAGCCAATCCCGCAAGGGCTCGCAGCGCTACGCCCTGACCCCGGCCGAATGGGCCGGCCTGACCATCCAGCCGGTTACCGAGCGCGCCTTCCGGGAAGAGCATGTCACCGAAGGCAAGATCGCGGTCGATGAGGACCGCTCGACGCCGGTGTTTTCACCCTATGCCGGGCGGGTCACCAAATTGCTGGTGCGGCCGGGCGACAGCGTCGTCCAGGGCCAGCCGCTGTTCGTGATCGAGGCCGCCGACAACGTGCAGGCGCAGAACGATTTCATTGCGGCGATGACCGCGCTGAACAAGGCCAAGTCGGCGCTCGACCTTGCGCAGTTGCAGGACAAGCGCGCCAGGGATCTGTTCGAGGGCAAGGCCGTTCCGCTGAAGGACTATCAGCAGAGCCAGGCAACCCTGATCCAGGCGCAGAACGATCTGCGCTCGACGCAAACCGCGCTGGAAGCGGCGCGCAACAAGCTGCGGATCCTCGGCCTCTCGGACGAGGCGATCGCTGCTTTCCAGGAAAAAGGCCGCATCAATCCGGAAACAACGATCTATGCGCCGATCGCAGGCACCGTGGTCCAGCGCAAGATCGGCCCCGGCCAATACGTCAACGCCGGCGCCAGCGATCCGGTATTCGTGATCGGCGATCTCTCCACCGTCTGGCTCACCGCCTTCGTGCGGGAGACCGAAGTGTCTTCGGTGTCGGTGGGGCAGGAATTGACCTTCAGCCTGCTGGCCTTGCCCGGCCGCACCCTGAC
>JBAQER010000931.1:0-14496 GCA_049286845.1 Bradyrhizobium sp. | reverse complement strand
GTTCAAGAACGTGCGAAAGGAGATGGAGCAACGGCAGATGTCTGTGTCGGTAATCCAAGCCATAAACCGTATCTGCTGTCGGCACGTAATCGATGCTGAAGGCCACTGCCCTCCGGCGGACATTTTCATTGTGCTGCCGCAGGATGCCATGGGTGACGCGGTGCTCGATGACATCAAAGCGGACATGCCGGGTATCCGCGTGGAGCCGTGGGATTTTGCTCTCGACCCCGCGAAGGAGAAGAAGCCTCGCATCGGCAGCTCCCACGCACGGCTAATCGACTACGTAGTGAAGCTGTCGCCCGGAACGGTGTCCCTCTCAACGATCCAGCACGACCTGCAGCTTAGCAGCGTCAAGAAGTTGCGTGAGACCTTGAACGACAACGATCATCCAACAACACAAGCGCTAAGAAGCATGGGCGTTAGCTACATTCCGGGCGTCGGGCGCGGATCGAAAAGCTATCTCATGAAAGCCGCGTAACAAGACACAGGCCGCACACAGGTTATCCCTCGGGAGCCCGTGTGCGGCCATTGTGCTCATTGGCAGGTCGTGCTGCTCGTGCCTCCGCCTGTGGGAATAGTGTTGCAGCGGATCGAAGGAGACGGTGGCGGGTTGATGCTTTGCAGAGCGGCTCCAGCCTGCTGCAGCCCCTGTGCAGCGGCCCGAAGCCGTGCCTGGCGGTTCGCTTCCTCTACTACTGCTAACTGCTGATCCTGCATGTACAGGTTCTCTAGGCACTTGCTGTAGGCAAGTGTCCCCGGCTGATACCCGAACTGGATACAGTGCTTCTCTCGCTCGGCTTGGGCTACCTGCTCGGCAGCAGCCTTCTTGGCGGCGATTTCCTCCCGAGTAGCGCACGCGGTGAGCAGCACGCACGAGAGGATCAGGAATGATATTGATTTGGGCCCCATGGCTGGCGTGCTCAGTCGTGGTAAGCGGCAATAAGTGCGGCGGCGTTTGTCGTGATGGTAGACATCGGTATTCCTCTCATTTCTTGTTATCCCGGTGAGCCCCTTGCGGCCCTGCCGGTCGTTAGGTTGCCTTGGCGCCGCGTGTACGCTTCGTTGCCCCCAGTGGCCGGACACGCGACCTATCCGGCGAGGGGTTACACGTTCAGTCCAGCTTGTAGCGCGGGAATTTCTTGAGTGCCTTGGCCATGTCCTCGGCGGTCGGCTGTCCGTACTTTCTGCCTTCACTAGCGGGAGCGTGGCCCGTGATGGCGTCGTGCACTTTCTCCGTGATCCCCACGCGCTCGGCGATCTGCTTAAACGTGTGCCGCCACGCGTGCGTTGGGCTCAGTTCCGGGTCCGTTACGCCTTGCTCTCGCACCCACTCCGCCAACTCTCCCCGAACGTTGCCCGCCCTGCTCCGACTGGGGTTCATTGGATCGCTGCTTGCACGGTGCGGTGTCTTATCGTCGTAAAATAGTGCGCCCTTCCCAACCGAACGGACCAAGTCAAGGAACCCTTGGGCGATCAGATGCTCATGGAGCGGCACAACGCGCGTCTTCCTTGTCTTGATCGTGCCCGCATCTGGCATGAGCTTCATGAAATGGAAGCTGCCGCGCGGCTCGATGTCATCGCCACGGAGTTGCGTGACCTCGCCCGCACGCGCACCAGAGTACGCGCAGAGCCAAGGCACCCACCGCTTAGCTCGGTCCAAAGGTGTCTTGGGATTCTTGACGGCCAATGCGGCCCTCAGGATCGTGCGCGCTTCTTCCTCGGTGAAAGCTTTTGTCTCGCGGCTCCGGAGTTTCCTCGGAACATCCACCTTGATGTCAACGAATGGATTCTTTCTGACGTGCTTTTGCTCCGCGCCCCAACCAAACACGCGACGCGATGACGAAAGCCACACTTCACGCACCGTAGTCGCGGAACGCTCCTCGGTGACCAAGCCTCTCACCCAGGAACGTGCGGCCTCCTCGGTGATCCCATCGGCACCGACATCCGCAAAATGACGCTGCATCTCAAGAAACACGGCACGCCAGCGCTGCACAGTGTTATCTGCGGGCTTAAGGGCTTTCACGAATGCTTCGAACAAATCCCAGCAGCTAATGCCTGTAGCTCGCGGCGGCCTATCGGTGAACGCTGGGAAGCTGTCCGGAGTATCGTCACGGGAGTAGTCGCCGCTGGCGCGCCGTTCTAGCAACGTTATGGCAATCAGGAGATTGTCGCTAACAGCATCGACAAAGAGCGCATAGGCGGTGGCGTTCAGCGCCTTACCCTCGCTGGCAAGAAATGTCGCCACACGCGCCAACTCGGCGACCTGTGGCCTCACCGCTTCGCGAACCTCGGGCTCCTTCTGCCACTCCCAGTGAGGATCGGCCTTGGGGTTATCGTGGTAGCTTTCGGGTGCCTCGGGATAAATCACATCCCACACGAGGTGATCACTCATTTCCCTCCAGCGCTTCGCCGGTCCAGGGTCATTCTCGTGCAGCTTCACGAACCAATTGTACCAACGACCCGCGAGCGCGATTGCGTTGAGCTTTGTAAGGGGCTGGCCCTCGCCGTTCCTTTGGGCCCGCAGGGTGGCAATGCGGGTCTCGACCTCAGCTTCCCACTCCCCTAGCTGTGCTTTTGCTTCGTGTCGTGGCGTGTCCGCTGGCAACTTCAGTTGTGCCTCGCGCCGAACGCGATACAGCGACGCGTATTCATCACGAACGTCTTCAGGGATGCCCTTGCGGGCAAACCATCGACCATCAGCAGCACGAGTTAATGCAACCATCCGCAGAGCCATTTGTAGCGCCTTTTGTATTTTTGAAGGCGCAAATACGTCTGGCTTATCAGTAAGATGCTGAGAGTGCGGGGCAATTCAACTGTAGTGGTACAGTTGGGTGGGCTCGAACCACCGACCTCCTGTTCCACAGACAGGCGCTCTAACCAACTGAGCTACAACTGCATCCTTGGCAGCCCCGAAAAGGGGGTGCCGAACGGGCCGGAAACTAGGTGCAACGCCGCCCTTTGGCAAGGCCGGGAGATGCCCTGTTGTGGTCGGTCCGCAGGCGCCTGGAGTTCACGCCTGCCGGCGCCGCCGGCGGAAAATCCGCGGGTCGCCTCGGGGCCATCCCCGGCGAAAACAAAAAGCCCGGGCTGGCCGCCCGGGCTTTCGTAACGAACAGCCGTATCGATCAGGCGGCCGGCTTGAACAGCTTCGACGCGCTGGCCTTGATCGGCTCGACGGTTTCGGTCGCAACCTTCTGGGAGAGCTCGGCGAGCTCCTTGGTGTTGGCGGTGAAAGCCTCGAACTGCTTCCTGGCGTGCGAGGTCCACAGCTCCATCGCCTCGGTGGGCGATTTCACGCCGATCAGCTCCTGCGCAAAGTCGAGCGTCGTCGAGGTGTTGGCCTTCATGATTTCCATCAGCTTCGCCGAATATTCGCTGGCGCCCTTGCTGGCGCTGGAGAACATCGCTTCGATGGTGCTGTTGTGGGTCTCGGCGGCATCCTTGAACTTGGCGTAGCTGTCGCGGGCCTGCGAAACGCCCTTCTCGGCGAACGCGCGGACCTGCTCGGGGACCTCGAACGGGATGATCGAGGCAGAGAAGGGATCGGAATTGGCCATTTCATGCATCCTTCGCAATCGGGTGAAAACGATGTGACCCCTGCGAACGGCCCCGGCAGCCCATCGGCCGGAAACGTCGACTTGGATCACGCAAGCTACCTCACGGGGGCGCCCGTTTGTCGGGCAAGGCTGAGGTACACTCATATCATGTCAAATTTGTGCAACGCAACGAAATTTAGTTTGCATTGCCGCATAACAGGCCCCAGCCGGACGCACGTTCCAGCTGAGGATAGCCACGAAATCAACCCCTGCAGGCGATGGCTCAGTTTTTCGGCTTGGCAGCATCCATCGCCGCCCGGCCGGCATCCATCGCCGCCCGGCTCACGGCCTGACCCATTTCGCTGGCCTGTTCCGCCAGCGACCGCATCTGCGTCTGCACATATTCGCTGTGCAGCCGCATCACTTCGGTCAGATCCTTGGCGTGCAGCAGCGATTGCGCGTAGTCCAGCGACGCCTGGACGTTCTTTTCGGCATAGGAAATCGCCTTGGCGCTGATTTCCTTGGCGCCGGCCCGAACCGCCTCCCCCTTCTCCTCGATCGTTCCGGCGGTCGCTTGCGCGCTGGAGACGAACTTCTCGAAGGCCTTGCGGGCCTGGTCGAAGCTCGCCTCGGCCATCGATCGCATTTCCTTGGGAATCTCGAAACGGTCACGCCCTTCTTCGCTCATGCTCCACTCCTGCTTTCGTATCAGGGCCATCCACGGCCCCGGTTCCCCGCTCGCCCGCGTCAGGTTAGTCCACGGATCCGCACGCCGGTATGACGGGGGCTCCGCCGCCTGCCATCGTGGACCTTTGATCGCTGTTTGCAGCGGTCCAACGCGGCGCCGGGCGCAGGGTTGCACCGGATTAAGGTTATCGCGGCTTTGGATATGACTGCGACTGCCAGACCGTGGACCTGCCATCGCCCGCGGGCGATACTAAGGGTTCGTTAAGGCTGTCATGGTTTGGCCGCCGAAATCTGACGCCGCCGCCGATGCAACCATTCAACCAGCCGGTCATGTCACCACGATGAACAACGCGGAATTCCAGTTGCGAGGCGTCGGCGATCCGCGACTGGCGGTGCATGCCACGAGCGCACTGCCCGCCTGGCTGTGGTCGACCGACGGCACCCGGATCCTGTGGGCCAATCCGGTCGGCGCAAGATTGTTCGGCGCCGCCAATGGCGCGATCCTGGCCAAGAGGCTTTTCGGTCCGGCGGATCAGCACCGCCGGCAGGTGGCGCAACTCGCCGGCCGGCTGCCGGCGGCCGGCGCGATCCGGCTGGAGCGGTTACGCGGCTTCGGCGCGCCGCTCGGCGCGCTCCTGACCTGCGGCTGCACGCGGCTCGAATTTGCCGACGGTAATCACGGCATCCTGGTTGCGGCCGCCGAGGCGGTGGGCCGCGCGATGCCGCTGGTCGAACGGTTGCAGCGCCTGGTCGAAGGCATCGATTCGCCGGTCGCCGCCTTCGCGCGCGACGGCATGTTCGTCGGCGCCAGCGACGCCGCGCGGCCGCTGCTGGGCTTTCGCAATCTCTCCGAGGCCGGTCTCGATCAGGCGCGCAGCGACGCGCTGAAGCAGGGCCGCGTCGAGACGCCGGTCGGCATCGGCCACATGGTGCTGCAACGCGTCGGCAGCGGCGCCGACATCGGACTGGTGGCGCTGATCGCGCCCACCGCCGCGCCGGAAGCAGCATCTGTCGAGCCGGCGCCCGCCGAGCAGCCGATCGCACCGCCGGGCGAGGTGCCGTTGCCCGACTACGAACGACCGGCGATTTCAGGCGAGGCTCCGGCCGAGTTCGCGCTGATCGACGAGTTCGCGCCGGCGCCACCGGCTGAACCCGTTGCGGCTGCGCCGGCCGAACCTGTGCAGCAGCCGATCGCGCCGCCGGCGGAATGGACAACACCTGCCTACGAGCTGCCGGCGGCTTCAGGCGAAGCCCCGGCCGAATTCGCAACGATCGGCGAGTTCGGCACAACGCCACCGGACGAGCGGACGAAAGCAGCAGCTGCCGAACCCGTGCCGCAGACGGTCGCGCCGCCGGGCGACCTGCCGACGCCCGACTACGAGCAACCGGCGATATCGGGCGAAGCCCCGGCCGAGTTCACATTGCTCGACGAATTCGCGGAACCGTCGGCAGAGACTGCCGCCGAACCCACACCTCCCGGCGAGCCCTCCGAGCCCGACCTGCAGTCGGTGCTGCAGCTCGACATGCCCTTTGTCGAAGCCTCGCACGCCGGGCCGCCGGCAGAAACCACAACGCCCGATCTCGAAATTCACCGGCACGAACCCTCGCCCTATGTCGAAGCCGTTGCCGACGAGCCGGCTGCGCCGGCCATCACGCCCGAGCCGATCAAGGCGCCGTCATGGCTGGATGAGCCCACGCCGGGTGCCCGCCGCCTCCCGCTGCGCTTCATGTGGCATATGGATGCCGACGGCCATTTCCTGCTCGGCTCGGACGAATTCAGCCGCCTGATCGGGGCGCGCACCGCCGCAGGCTTCGGACGGTTGTGGAGCGAGATCGCCGAGACGTTCGGGCTCGATCCCGACGGCCGCGTCGCCAAGGCGGTCGCCGCCGGCAGTACCTGGAGCGGCATCACCCTGGACTGGCCGGTCGACGGCGGCGGCCGGTTGCCGGTGGAGCTGTCGGGACTGCCGATCTACGATCACACCGGAAAGCTTGCTGGCTATCGCGGCTTCGGGGTGTGCCGCGATCTCGACGGCCTGACGCGGCTCGCTGCGCTGCGCCGCTACGAGTTCTTCAGTACGCCGGCTGCGCCGCGGGCGCTGTCGGCCGATATCGTCGAGCCCGATCGCACCAACGATGCGCCCGCCGCGGATCAGTCCGGACGGCCCCCGGTCGGATCGTCGGCCACGCCTGAATCGCCCGAGCCGATTGCCGATGAGACTTCACAACAAACCGATTTGGAAACGCCCGTGGAAACGCCAATCGAAACGCTCAAGAACGTCCTGCCGTTTCGCCCGATCAGCGAATCGAAATCGCCTGTCCTGACCCCGGTGGAGAACAGCGCCTTCAACGAGCTCGCCCGGCAATTGTCGGCGCGGCTCGAAAGCGAACACGGCGCTTCCGCGGCGCCTGACGCATCGGGCGCGACCGATGATGTCGTCGAGCTGTCGGCCGCAACCGAAGCGCGCGAGCCGCCCGCCGAAGCGCCGGAATGGCTGGCGCAGCCCGAGCCGCCCGCGCGCGGCGAGACCCGGCGCGACAGGGCGCTGCTCGATCTTCTGCCCGTCGGCGTCCTGATCTACCGGCTCGACCGGCTGCTGTATGCCAACCGCGCCTTCCTTGAGCGGATCGGCTACGACAGTCTGCACGCGCTCGAAGAGGCCGGCGGCCTCGACGCGCTCTATGTCGAACCCGGCGTCTCCTCCGCCTCCAGCACCTCCGATACCGGCACGCCGGTGACGATTTCCGCGAGCGAGGATTCATCCGGACGCGCACCGATGGCTGCGACGGACGCCCGGCTCTATACGATTTCGTGGGACGACGATTCGGCGCTGGCGCTGATCTGCTCGGGCGCTCCGGCCGAAGCCGCAGCCGTCGCCGCGGCGATCGCGCCCGCCGTTGCGCCAAGCGAACCCTCAGCCGTCGGCCACGCCAATGCCGAAGAGCTCGGCGCCATCCTCGATACCACTGCCGAAGGCATCGTGATGTTCGACGCCGAGGGCAACCTCAATTCGTGCAACCGCAGCGCGGAAGCGCTGTTCGGCTATGACGGCGAAGCCCTCGTGCAGCGCAATCTCGCCGAGCTGTTCGCGCCGGAAAGCCAGCGCGTGGTGCAGGATTACCTGGAGAGCATCAGGGGCGCCGGCTTCGCCAGCCTGCTCGACCACGGCCGCGATGCGCTGGCGCGGGTGCGCGGCGGCGGCATCATCCCGGTGTCGATGACCATGGGCCGTACCCGGCCCGAGGGCCCGAATTTCTTCGCGGTGTTTCGCGACCTGTCGCAGACCAAAAAGAGCGAGGGCGAGCTGCAGCAGGCGCGGCGGCTGGCCGATCGCGCGGCCAACGCCAAGGCCGACATGCTGGCGCGGATCAGCCATGAGGTCCGCACGCCGCTGAACGCCATCATCGGCTTTGCCGAGGTGATGATCGGCGAACGCTTCGGCAGCCTCGGCAACGAGCGCTACGTCGAATACATGAAGGACATCCGCGCTTCCGGCGAGCGCGTGATCGCGATCATCAACGACCTGCTCGACCTCTCGAGGATCGAGACCGGCAAGCTCGATCTCGCTTTCACCAGCCAGAACCTCAACGAGCTGGTCGAGAGCTGCGTCGCGGTGATGCAGCCGCAGGCCAATCGCGAGCGCATCATCATCCGCACGTCGCTGGCGCATGCGCTGCCGCCTGTCACCGCCGATGCCCGTGCGCTACGCCAGATCACGCTGAACCTGATCGGCAACTCGATCCATCTCGCCAATGCCGGCGGCCAGGTCATCGTTTCCACCGCGCTGTCGGATTTCGGCGAGGTGGTGTTGCGGGTCCGCGATACCGGACACGGGCTCAACGACAATGAAGTGGCCGCCGCGATGGAGCCGTTCCGCAACCACGCGCCGTCGGACCGGGCCTCCGACAGCGGCGTCAGCCTGTCACTGACCAAAGCGCTGGTCGAGGCCAACCGCGCGCAGTTCCATATCAAGCCGGGCGCGCATTCGGGCACCCTGATCGAAGTGGTGTTCTCGCACGACATGGCGAAGGCGTAAGCGCTATCGGCGTCAGGTCGCAACCGGTTCCAGTGCCTGATTTGCCGTGTCGAGACCTGCCTGCTTGACCAAGCCGTAAATGGCGGGGATTACGATCAAGGTCAGCAGCGTCGACGAGATCATGCCGCCGATCATCGGCACCGCGATCCGCTGCATGATTTCGGAGCCGGTGCCGGTGCTCCACATGATCGGCAGCAGGCCCGCCATGATGGCGACCACCGTCATCATCTTCGGGCGCACCCGTTCCACCGCGCCGACCATGATGGCGTCATAGAGATCGCGGCGGATCAGCTCGCGGCCTTGCGCCTCGCATCGCGCCTTGATCTCCGCCAGGGCATGGTTGAGGTAGATCAGCATCACCACGCCGGTTTCGGCGGCGACGCCGGCGAGCGCGATGAAGCCGACCACGACGGCGACCGAAAGATTGAAGCCGAGCCACCACATCAGCCAGATGCCGCCGACCAGCGCAAAGGGCAGCGACAGCATCACGATCATCGTGTCGGTGAAGGAGCGGAAGTTGAGATAGAGCAGCAGGAAGATGATCAGGAGCGTCACCGGCACCACGATCTTCAGCCGTGCCGCCGCGCGCTCGAGATATTCGAACTGGCCGCTCCACATCACATAGTAACCAGGCGGAAATTGAATGCTGGCCTTCACCGCCGCCTGCGCGTCGGCGACATAGCCGCCGAGATCGCGGTCGCGGATGTCGACATAGATGTAGGTTGCCAATTGGCCGTTCTCGGTACGGATCGAGGTCGGACCGCGCGACGGCGCGATCTTCGCCACCTCTCCCAGCGGCACCGCGCCGCCGGCCGGCATCGGGACCAGCACGTCGTTGGCGATGGCTTGCGGGTTTTCCCGCAGATTTCGCGGATAGCGCATGTTGACGCTGAATCGCTGCCGGCCCTCCACGGTCGTGGTCACCGTCTGGCCGCCGAGCGCGGTGGCGATGACGTCCTGGACGTCCTGCACCATGATGCCGTAGCGCGCCAGCGCGGCCCGGTCCGGCGTCACGTCGAGATAGTAGCCGCCGAGCGCGCGCTCGGCGTAGGCCGACGTCGTTCCCGGCACGGCTTTCAGCACCTGCTCGATCTGCTTGGCCAGCCTGTCGATCTCGACCAGGTCGGTGCCGATCACCTTGACCCCGATCGGCGTGCGGATTCCCGTCGACAGCATGTCGATGCGGGCCCGGATCGGCATGGTCCAGGCGTTGGAAACGCCGGGGAATTGCAGCGCGCGATCCATCTCGGCGATCAGGCTCTCGACCGTGACGCCCGGCCGCCATTCCTGCTTCGGCTTCAGGTTGATGATGGTCTCGAACATCTCCGACGGCGCCGGATCGGTGGCGGTGGAGGCGCGGCCGGCCTTGCCGTACACCGAGGCCACTTCCCGGAACGAGCGGATGATGCGGTCTTGGGTCTGCATCAGCTCCGCCGCCTTGGTGACGGAAATACCGGGCAAGGTGGTCGGCATGTAGAGCAGCGTGCCTTCGTTCAGGCTCGGCATGAACTCGCTGCCCAATTGCCGCGCCGGCCAGATCGTGACCGCGAGAATGGCCAGCGACGCCACGACCACCAGCACCTTGGCGCGCATCACGCCGGCGATGAGGGGCCGGTAGATCCAGATCAGGAAGCGGTTGATCGGATTCTTGTGCTCGGCGACGATCCGGCCGCGGACGCAGACGATCATCAGCGCCGGCACCAGCGTGATCGACAGCAGCGCCGCCGCTGCCATCGCAAAGGTCTTGGTGAACGCCAGCGGGCTGAACAGCCGCCCCTCCTGCGACTCCAGCGTGAAGATCGGCATGAACGATACCGTGATGATCAGCAGGCTGAAAAACAGCGCCGGCCCGACCTCGGAAGCCGCCTCGATCAGCACATCGATCCGCGAGCGCCCCGGTTCGGCCCGTTCGAGATGCTTGTGGGCGTTTTCGATCATCACGATGGCGGCGTCGATCATGGCGCCGATCGCGATCGCGATGCCGCCGAGGCTCATGATATTGGCCCCCAGTCCCAACAGCTTCATGGTGCCGAACGCCATCAGGATGCCGACCGGCAGCATGATGATCGCCACCAGCGCACTGCGGAAATGCAGCAGGAAGACGATGCAGACCAATGCCACGACAAGGCTTTCCTCCAGCAGCGTGCGCTTGAGGGTTTCGATCGCCGCATTGATCAGGTTGGAGCGGTCATAGACCGCGACGATTTCGACCGAGCCCGGCAGGCTGCTGGCGATTTCCCTGAAGCGCTTCTTGACGTTCTCGATCACGTCGAGCGCGTTGACGCCGACGCGCTGCAGCACGATGCCGCTGGCGACCTCGCCCTCGCCGTTGAGTTCGGTGATGCCGCGCCGCTCGTCGGGACCGAGCTCGACCCGGGCGACATCGCGCAACAGAACCGGCGTGCCGTTGCTGGTCTTCAGCACGATGTCGCCGAGGTCGTTGATGCCCTTGAGGTAGCCCTTGCCGCGGATGACATATTCGAACTCGGAGAGTTCGACGGTGCGGCCGCCGACATCGGCATTGCTGGCGCGGATCGCCTCGCGCATCTTCTGCATGGTGATGCCGAGATCGCGCATCCGCTGCGGATCGAGGACGACGTTGTACTGGCGGACGAAGCCGCCGACGCTGGCGATTTCGGCGACGCCTTCCGCCTTGGCGAGCGCGAATTTCAGGTTCCAGTCCTGGATCGTCCGCGTGTCCGCCAGATTCAACTCTTTCGACATCACCGCGTATTGATAGACCCAGCCGACGCCGGTGGCGTCCGGTCCCATGGTCGGAGTCACGCCGGCCGGCAACCGGGAGGCGGCTCCGTTGAGGAATTCCAACACCCGCGAACGAGCCCAGTAGATGTCGGTGCCGTCCTCGAAGATCACGTAGACGAACGAGACGCCGAAGAACGAGAATCCCCGCACCACTTTCGATCGCGGCACGGTCAGCATGGCGGTGGTCAGGGGATAGGTGACCTGATCCTCGATCACCTGCGGCGCCTGCCCCGGATATTCGGTGTAGACGATGACCTGGGTATCGGAGAGATCCGGGATGGCGTCGAGCGGCAGGTGCGCGAGCGCGTAGATTCCGGCCGCGGCGGCAAAGCCCGCGCCGAAGAATACCAAGAGCAGGTTGCGCGCCGACCACGCGATCAGGCGGGCGATCATGGCTGGGCTCCCGCGTCCGAGAAGCCCTTCAACGCCGCCTTCAGATTGCTTTCGGCGTCGATCAGGAAGTTGGCGGAGACGACGACCGGTTCGCCTTCGGCAACGCCCTCGCGGATCTCGATATAGCCGCCGCCGCGATGGCCGAGCTTGACGTCGCGCGGTTCGAACCGGCCCTGGCCTTTCTCGACGAACACCGCCTGCCGGCTGCCGGTATCGAGCACGGCGCTTTCCGCAACGCTCAGCACGGCTTGCGGGCTGCCGGTGTCGATCTCGGCATCTACATACATATCCGGCAACAGCGCCGCATCGGGATTTTCCAGCTCGACCCTGACGCGGACCGTCCGGGTTTCGCGATTGACCTGCGGATAGATCACGTTGATCCGGCCAGCGAACTCGCGGCCGGCCAGGCCGCGCGCCCTGATCATGACGGGCTGACCTGCCTTCAGCGCGCCGAGATCGCGCTCGGCGACGTCGATCGTGGCCCAGACCAGGGACGTATCCGCGACCCGGAACAGCACGTCGCCGGGCTGCGCGCGCATCCCCTCGATCGCGTTGCGTTCAAGCACGATGCCGTCGCGCGGCGCCGACCAGTCGATCGTGATCGGAACGGTGCCGCTCTTCTCCATGGCGACGATCACCGCATCGGGAACGTCGAGGTTCATCAGGCGTTGCCGCGAACCGCGGCCGTAGACGGCGGCGCCGCTCGTGGTTTTCGAATTGAGGGTGGCGACGTATTCGGCCGCGGCCGACGAAATCAGCGGGCTGTAAATCTCCATCAACGGCTGGCCCCTGGCGACTCTGGAGCCGGTGGTGACGTTGGCGACCTTCTGAACCCAGCTTTCCGATCGCATCGAGATCACCGAGATGCGGCGTTCGTCGAGTTGGATGGTGCCGGGCGCGCGGATCGCGGTACGGATGATCCGCAACGCCGCGGGTTCGGATTTGACGCCGGTGCGCTGGATTTTTCCGGGCGACAGCTTCACCGATCCGTCGTCGCTGTCCTCGCCTTCGTAGACGGGGATGTAATCCATCCCCATCGAATCCTTTTTCGGAACCGGCGAGGTATCCGCCAGCCCCATCGGATTGCGGTAATATTTGATCTTGCGATCGGCGGACGCGGCGGCTGTGGGAGCCGCCGCCGGTTCATCCTCGAAGCTCAGATCGGCGCTGGCCGGCACGGCGCGGTAGTCGCGTCCGTCAGGAGTCTTCTTCGGCGTCAGCGAGTAGAGCGGACGCCCGTCCGGATCCTGATAATAGATCGGTTCGTCGCCCGTCTGCGCCGACGCCGGCGCAACCAGCGACGTTTCCGTCGAATGAAGGTGCCCGCGCACACCGATCAGTCCGGCGCCTGCCGCTATCACAGCAGCGACAGCGACGCCCGCGAGGATGGCGCGCTTCACTTTTGCGCCGTGATGACGAGCTTGCCTTCGACCGTGCCGGTCTCGCCCTGGACCTTGGCGCCGATCGAGAGCAGCCACCTTCCTTCCATCCCGAAGGCGGCCTTGAAGCGGTAGCTGCCGGGCTCGCCGCCGGGTTCGCGTGCGATCCTGGTGGACATCTCCGCCATGCCGTCAGGCGCCATGTCGAGGCGGGTGGCAAAGATGACGGCGTCGGGCACCGGTTTGCCGGTCTTCTTGTTGACGAGCTGAACCGTGACGATCTTGTCCTTGCCGACGGTCACCGTCGACTCGGCCAGCTTGAATTCATAGTCGTTGATGTCGGCGCGGGCGAGACCGGCAGTGCCGATCACGGCAAAGCCGACGAGCGCGGCCCGGACGGCACGCGAGCTGTTGAGCCTGTTCATTTCGAAATCCTCTGAGATCATGGTCCTGCCGCCAGGCGGCATGCGTCGATCCCGCGCGATCCTGCCGCGCGGCAACAAACGGCGTCGTGACGCCGTTCAGACCAAGATTCGAGGTGGATGCTCGGGAGGCGGGTGGCCGAGGCCATCGGGCCGGAAGTCGTTTCGCTGGAGCGCCATGCTGGCCGAAACGACGAGAAACGGATGTACGATGATGGCCGTCATGCCGGTGAAGCACTTCGTCATGCAGGTGGCCATCAACACGCATTTGCTGCAGTCTACCGGCGCCTTCGACGGGCAGCACGGCATATCGCTTGCCATCTCGCCGGTCATGGCCGGCGGCGACATCTCGTCCGCCGTCGCTTCCATCGAGACGTCGGTAGCCAGAGCCGCCATGACCGGCCGGGAGACCGGAGCCAATACAAGGCCCGCGATCATCAAGACCGCGAGCAGCCGGTGTATGGCGATTTGGCAGTTCATATCCTCAAAGTCGCACGAAATGGCGCGGATTGACAGCCTGGCGAGGCTAACGACCCCGTGATCCGTCCGTGCTTTGGTTAGCGCAGCGCGACGAGGAAATCGGCTGGTGCCGAACTTTGCCCGGTAAAGTTCTTGTGGCGGTTGCGGAAATCTGCCGCGTCCAACGGACACGGAACGGCACAATTTTTGCTCTGTCTTTCGCTGTTTGAATACGTTCGCTCCGGTACGACCTTATTCCTTAAGCATTTGGACAAGTCGATATGCGCTGCCTTGTCGTGGCCGATCTGCATTACTCGCTGCCGCAATTCGACTGGCTGGTCAGCGCCGCGCCGAATTTCGACCTCGTGGTCCTCGCCGGCGATGCGCTGGACGTCGGATCATTCGTCGACTTCCGCGCCCAGATCGTCGTGGTGAAGAAATATCTGGAGCTGTTGTCCGGCATCACCCGGGTGATCCTCTGCTCCGGCAATCACGACCTCGACGAACGCAGCCCCGAGGGCGAGAAGATTTCGCGATGGATCGGCAATGTCCGCGAACTCGGCATCGCCTGCGACGGCGACAGCCTGACCATCGGCGACACCCTCTTCACGGTCTGTCCGTGGTGGGATGGACCGCTGGTCAAGCAGCGGATCGACGACCAGTTGCGCGAGGCCGCCTCAAGGCGGCTGAAGCGATGGATCTGGGTGCATCACGCGCCGCCGGCGGATTCCCCGACCAGCTGGGGCGGCAAGCGCTTCTTCGGTGACGTCGAGCTGGCGCAATGGATCAAGAGCTACCAGCCTTCGATGGTGATCTCGGG
>JBAQER010000930.1:0-1818 GCA_049286845.1 Bradyrhizobium sp. | reverse complement strand
CGACGCCGACCAGTTTCAACAACTTCAAGGCGACGCACTCGGCGACTATCAGTAAGGATATCCATACCGACAGTCAGCTACAGATCGGAAAAACCCGCAAGACGGCCGTCCTCGGACGAGTACGCTGGCAATTGCATTGACGTCGGTCATCTTCGTCTCCCTTCGATGTCGCCGGATTAATCGGCTGATCGACTATCGAAGGTTCGCGCGGTCGAATCGATTACCTCCGAGGTCATCGATTTCGATGGAGGGGTTTCGGCGGCCGCGTAATTGCTATGGCGCGACCGTCAGCTTCGCCTTCATGTTGGGATGGAAGCGGCAGTAATACTCCATCGTGCCAGCCTTCTTCAGAACCGAGGTGACGGTCTTCTTCGGCGGCATCGCGATATCCCAGTCGCCGTTCCGCGCCGTGGCGGTATGGGCGAAGATATCCTTGTTGATCCATTCGATGGTGTCGCCGACCTTGGCGGTAGCCTCGGCCGGCGAGATCACCAGGTTATCCATCGAGATTTGAATGGTCGCGGCCTGCGCCGAGACGGACATTCCCGCCATCAGCGCGGCCAGAATCGGAAGAATCCATCTCGGCGTCATGGTTGCTCCTTACTTCAGCGCCGCGGCGACGTGCTCGGCATGCTGCTGGTGGCCCTGGAAGATTTTCAGGCCGGTCTGCAGCAGGCCCTTCAGTTCCGCATTGCTGGCGTTCGGAATCAGCAGCGTCTCCAGCGCGCCGTTGACCGCCTTGTGATAGGCGACTTCGTTGGCGGCATAGGCCTTGTCGAACTCCGCGCCCTTCAGCTTGTCGAGTTCGGCGAGCTTGTCGGCGGCCTGCTTCGACAACGCCTTGCTGGTATCGTTGTCTTCCGGCGTGACCTTGAGCTTCTTCACCAGATCCAGCGCCTGCTTGTTGACGGCCTCGTGGTCGCGGACCATGTCGGCGGCGAAGGCCTTGATGTCCTTGTTGCTGCCTTTGGTCATCGCCTGTTTCGCCGCCGCGATGTCGATAACGCCCGCGGTGTAGGCGATATGCGCGATCTGTGGATCGGTCGGCTTGGCCGCGCCTTGCGCAAGGGCCGCACTGCCGAGCAGGCTCATCGCGGCGATCGCCGCGCTCAATCGAACGAACATGGTTGTATTCTCCTGTGGCGCCGGGGCTTCAGGCCGCCGGGCATTGTTGGTTACACACAGGGATTGGATGGCGCGTGAGGCAAAACGTTCCCGAAAAAATTATGCGGCGAAGCCGAGCCGCTTCAAGACGGCGTCGGTCAGGCGCTCGCAGCGCCTGCCGGCGAACGGAAACGCTTCCATCACGACCGGACCGATCTTCTTCTCGACGTTGTCGCGCAGCATGTTGCGGGCACGGTGCAGCCGCGTCTTCACGGTTTCCGGTTTCAGGCCGAGAATCTCCGCGGTCTCCTCGACATTCATCCCCTCGATCACGCGGGTGATGAAGACGATGCGAAAGGCATCGGGCAGCTCGTCGATCGCGTGCTCGACAACTTCCTGGATTTCACGTTGCGCCATGGATTTTTCCGGATCTTCGGACGGGGCCGAGAGGGGGAACTGAATGATCTGGGCCTCCAGCACGCCCGGAGCCAGGGTGTTCAAATCGACGCTGGGGCGCTGGCGGCGCAACCGGCCCAAGGCCTCGTTCATGGCGATCCGCGCCAGCCATGTCGCCAGACTGGAGTCGCCGCGAAAGCCATCGAGGTGGGTGAAGGCCCGGACATAGGTCTCCTGGACCACATCCTCGGCCTCGCTGTCATTGCGCAGGATGCCGCGGGCAAGTCGGTAGAGCCTGCGGTTATTCGCCTGCATGAT
>JBAQER010000929.1:0-22196 GCA_049286845.1 Bradyrhizobium sp. | reverse complement strand
GCGCCGGAAATCTCGTCGAGCGCGGGCGCGATCATGCGGCAGGGGCCGCACCATTCGGCCCAGAAATCGACCACGACCGGGCCGGTCGCCTTGAGCACTTCGGCATCGAAATCGGCGTCAGAAACCTTGCCAACGGCCATGGGAATATACCTCGTTCGGGTTGGTTGGAGAGCGCAGCTAGAATCGCGCTTGGGATGATATGGCCAACCTATGAACGCGATCTTGCCTGGTCAAGCTCGCTCACGCCGAGATGATGTATGCGAGCTGCGCGTCCAGCGCGGAGGAGGAAATCTCCATCAAATCAGGGGTTTCGGTCCAGAGCAGCGCGGCCCGGACCGGCCGCTGGGGATAAAGCTTTCCTAACACCGCCCGGTACAAAGCGAGCTGGCGGACATAGCCGGGCGGCGCTTCGGCCTCCACGGCCGGCGGGGCGTGGTTGGTCTTGTAGTCGACGATCAGGACCTCGGCCGGTGTCACCACCAGCCGGTCGATCTGCCCCGAAACCAGGGCCGGCGGCCGTCCCGGCCGCTCCAGACGTCCCGCGATCGAAACCTCGGCGCGGCTGCCGGGCGCGAACACCGGCGCAAAACGCGAATCCCCGATCAGCGCCCGCATGGCTTCCGCCAGCGCCTCGCGGTCGCCGTCGCTCCAGTCGCCGGCGTTGCGGGCGAGGTAGCGCAGCGCCGCGTCGCTGCGGCGCTCGGCGGCGACGTCGGGCAGGGATTGCAACAGCCGGTGCACCAGCGTGCCGCGCAACAGCGCCCGCGCGCGCAACTGGATGGATTCGCCTGACCGGACCGGATGGCTCTCGTCTGCGGCGGGGTCGGAGGGACGCAGCAGGTTGTCGGCGGCTGGTTCCGCCGGTGCCGGCGCGCGCAACCAGGCGGGCAGCTCGGCCCGGGCGACTGCCGCCGGAGCCGCGGCCGCGGCTGTGGAAGCCGTGACGTCCTCAGGCCGCGCGTAGCGTTTCACCACGCCGTCAGTTCGCTCGATCTCCTGCAACTGCAGCCCGGAATTTTCGAGGCCCTTGACGATCAAATCGTACCAGGAATTCTTGCGCACATTGTTCATGTTGCCCGGCATGCAGCCACCGACGATCAGGCGGTCGGCCGCGCGCGTCATTGCCACATAGAGCAGGCGGCGGTACTCATCCTCGGTTTCGGCCAGCATCGCCACGCGGGCCGCCGCGACCTCCGCGGGGTCGTCGGCCTTCCTGCCGGCCCAGACCACGACGCCGGGTGCATGCGGCGCCGCATTGCCCTGCGGCAGATGGATGAGTTTGAGGCGCTGCGTGTCCGATGGTGACGACGTGGTGTCCACCAGGAACACGACCGGCGCTTCCAGCCCCTTGGCACCGTGCACCGTCATGACGCGGACTTCGTCGCGCGTGATTTCCATGTCGCGCTTCACTTCGGTGTCGGCCGCGCGCAGCCACGCCATGAAGCCCTGCAGCGAGGCCGGCGCCTTGCGCTCATAGCCAAGCGCCAGCTCGAGAAATTCGTCGAGCGCGTCATTGGCCTCATGGCCGAGCCGCCTCAGGATCCGCTTGCGGCCGCCGTCGCCGCCGAGCAGCCAGGCATAGAACGCAAACGGCGTTGCCGCGGCACAGCGTCGCTCGCATTCTTCGAGACGCTTCGACGCATCCGCGAACTTTCCGTTGCCTGCGGCGTGAAGGCTCAAGGCGCTGCGCAGCGATCCCTTGCGCTGCCACGCCAGTGCGAACAGCTCGTCGTCGGAAAGGCCGAACAGCGGGCTCTTTAGCGCTACCGCGAGCGCGAGGTCGTCCTGCGGCAGTAGCAGCGCATCGGCCAGGTTCATCAGGTCGATGATCGCGATGTGCTCGGTCAATTTCAGCCGGTCGGCGCCGGCGACCGGAATATTGGCGTGCTTCAGCGCCTGGATCACGGCGTCGAAGGCGTTGCCGCGCCGCCGCACCAGCACCAGCATGTCGCCGTAGCGCAGCGGCCGGCGCTTGCCGGCGTGGCCGGTCATGGTTCCGCTTTCGATCAGCGTCTTGATCTCGGCCTGGATCCGTTTTGAAAGCTTCACTTCCGGGCTGGTCACCGACACGCCGTCGAATGGCGCGCGCCAACCCTCGATGTCCTGCCGGTCGTCGGCTTCCGCCAGTTCCCAGAGATCGATCAGGCTGGGCCCGGCGTCGGCGAGCGAATGGTGGATCGGGTAACCCGTCTCGACCGAATGGACGCTGCCGTAGATCTCCTGATCGCGGAACACGTGATCGACGGATTGCAGGATCGCCGCCCCCGACCGGAACGAATAGTTGAACGACACCGGATCGAATTTCAGTCCGGCGGCCTCGAACTTCCGGTGCAGCAATCTGCGGCGCGTATCGAATTCCCGTGGTGCGGCGCCCTGGAACGAGAAGATCGACTGCTTTTCGTCACCGACCGCGAACACCGTGCGGACGACGCCGTCGCGCGCGCCCTCGCCGGCGGTGAATTCGGAAATGATGTGGTCGACGATGTCCCACTGCCGGGGGCTGGTGTCCTGCGCCTCGTCGATCAGCACATGGTCGACGCCGCGGTCGAGCTTGTAATGCACCCAGGCGGACGCACCGCCATCCAGCATCGCCAGCGTCTTGTCGATCAGGTCGTCATAGTCGAGCAGGCCGCGTTCCTGCTTCTCGCGCCGGTAGTTCGCCGCCGCCGCGGTCGCGATGTGCAGCAGCGCCTGAGTGCGGTCGCGGGAGGTGACCGCACGGCGCCGCTCGATCAGCGGTTCGATACGGAGGATTTCGGCCTCGAACAAGCGCCCGATCGCCGGGTTGTCCCGACCAAATTTCTTGGTCACGACGGAGTCGCGTGGCGCGCGATCATCGGTGAGGAACACGCCGAGATACTCATCGACCTGGGCCGTACCGGTAAAGACGAGGGCTCCGCGAAGCCGGGCCGCCTGCTTTTGATCCGCCTTGCTACTGGTCTCGAGGACGAGGGCGATCTCCTCCCAGCGCGATCGCGGCAGGTTCGGCCCCTCGACAATCTCGCGTTCGACGTCTTCGATGGCGTCGCCGGGATCGACGCCGAGCGCGGCCGACACCTGCGCGGCGGCGGCATCGGCGGAACCGGCGCTGTCGGTCCAGGCCATGAAGTGATCGCGGCTCAGGCAGGCCTCGCGCACGACGTCCTTGAAGGTGACGTCGGCGGCGCTGGCCATGGCGGTCATCAGGGCGCGTCCGGCGGCGCTGCCGGGATCGCGCGACGCTTCCAGCAGCACCGCGAGATTGGCGCGCTCCATCATCTCGGTCTGGTCGCGATCGTCGAGTACCGCAAAGCGCGCCGGCACATTGGCCTCGAACGGGAATTGCTGCAGCAGCCGGGTGCACAGCGCGTGGATGGTCTGCACCTTCAGCCCGCCCGGCGTTTCCAGCGCGGACGCGAACAGTTCGCGGGCGCGCATCCTCAAATTGGCGTCGGGCCGCGCGATTCCCGCTTCGACGATCGCGGCGTCGAGCGCGTCGTCGTCGAGCGTGACCCAGTGGCCGAGGGTGGAGAACACCCGCTCCGCCATGTTGGCCGCGGCGGCCTTGGTGAAGGTGATGCAGAGGATTCTTTCCGGCGGCACGCGCGCCAGCAACAGCCGGATCACCCGCTGCACCAGCACATGGGTCTTGCCCGAACCGGCATTCGCCGAGACGAACGCGGAAGCCGCAGGATCGGACGCGCGCGCCTGGGTGGCGCGGACGGCGGGGGGAATGGGGCGCGGCGCCATCACCATTCCTCGATCCCCAGCCCGCCGGCCGCGGACCATTCCTTGATGCGGGCGAGATCGTCGTAGCTGCCGTAGCGGTTCGACCACATCGACAGATTGAGCGAGGTATAGGCCTGGGCCTCCTCCTCGAAGGCGCGGATCAGGTTTTCGAGCTTGTTGCGCGCTTCGTCGGCAGCGGCATCGGGCGGCTGCGGCACATCGCGCTGATTGATCTTCAGCTCCAGCACCCTTTGTTCGCCCGGCGGATTGTTGCCGCTGAGGCGGACATAGACGAGTTCGCCGACCGACGAGCCTGCGTCGATGCCGTCGAAACCGCCCTCGCGCAGGATCGCCGCTTCCAGCGTCAGCTGTGGCGACAACCCCATCCGCACCTGCTTGCCGGTCGGCGGCTGTCCGGTCTTGTAGTCGAGGATGGCGAACGTGCCGTCGTGGCGGCGTTCGATCCGGTCGGCGCGCGCCGACAGCACGAAGCTGCGCGCATTGTCGAGCGGAATCGCAATCTCGCCCCTGATCTCGGCGTCGATGGCGCTGACATTGCCGCGCCGCACCGTCTCCCAGTCCGCAAACCATCTGGCGATACGCTGGAATCGCGGCCACCACAGCGCCCGTGCCTCGGGGCGCTCCATCAACGGTGCGAAATATTTCTCGCCAATGCCGCGCAAGGTCCGCTCGGTATCGTCGGGTAGCGCCGTGGCAAATTTCTGGGTGAATTCGCCGAGCGCATCGTGGATCGCCGAGCCGCGGTCGGCGGCGGACAGCGGCATGTCGACGGGATCGAGCGCCGCAAGCTTCAGAATGTATTTCGCGTAGATCGTATAGGGATCGCGCAGCCAGTCCTCGATCGCGGTGACCGACAGCTTCAGCGGCCTGACCGCGCGCGGCGGTCTTGGCGCGGGCTGCTGGACCGGCTCGACCCTGTCGGGGCTGTCGAGCTGATCGGCAAAACCGACATATTTTTCGCCGGCGGCCCTGGCGGCTTTCCAGCGTTCCTCGCCCGCCACCGCCTCGAGCCGGTGCAGGAAGCGTGAGGCCACCGCGGGCGCGCCGCCGATCTTGGCGGCATGGCTCAGGATGACGTCGTCGGCGCCGAGCAATTGCGCAAAATCGTGTGCGGAGAGGCCGATGCGCCGCTCCGGCAAATCGAGTCCGAGTTCGTGCCGCATCGGCCGGCTCAGCCACGGATCGATCCGCGGCGCCGGCGGCCAGACGCCTTCGACCAGCCCGCCGAGAATGACGCGGTCGGACTCCGTCAGCCGCGCTTCCAGCTGGCCATAGATGTGGAGCTGGGCGCGCGCCGATTCCGGCCGCCGCACGATGCGGTCGCCGAACGCGGTCTGGAATACTTCCGGATAGTCGCCGAGTTCGACCATCAGGCCGCTTGGAGCCTGGCTGCCGAGCAGGTCGTCGAATGCGGACGCCAGCGCAGATCCTTGCGGGCCTTCGAAGCTGACCGCGACGCCGTGCTGGTCGCGCGACAGCTCGATCAGGACGTCGCGATGGCGTTTTGCCAGCTCGGCAAAATCATGGGGCTTTGACGCGCTGATACTTTCGAGCGGGACAAGCACCTTCTGCAATGCCCCGATCAGCCCTTGCGCCGAATCGAGTTCCTCGTCGTTGAGCCCGGCCCGGGGCTCGGCACGGTGCAGCGAGGACAACTCGCCGTTGCGGAGTTTGGTGAGCTCTTGGCGGAAGCGGGCGAAATCGCGTGCCAGCCCGCCGCTGCCGGCCTGCGGACGGGTGCCGCGCAACAGCGCCAGTTCGAGCGCCTCGACGGCGTCCTTGAAAGCGCCCTGTGCGCCGCCGAGCCGGCACAGCGGATGCTTCAACAGCGCCAGCAGTGTCGGCGGCTCCAGCCCGCGCGCCGCCGCCTCCGCGGCGAGGCGGGCGAAGATTCCAGCCGGTGTATCGGTCAGCGCGTCGCCGCCGGAATCGTCGAATTCGAGATTCCAGCGGCCGAGTGCCGCGATCACGCGCCGCGCCAACGCGCGATCCGGCGTCACCAGCGCCGCCGATTTGTTCTGGTGCCGCGCCTCGCGCATTGCGATCGCGATCGCGAGCGCCTCCATCTCGGGATTGGCCGCCCCGATGACGGCGAGATTGGCCATGCCGTTCGAAATTTTTTCCGAAACCTCCGGCTCGGCCAGCCGCCGATGCCATTGCGCCGATGCATTTGACGGCCGCATCGCTTCGGAAACCAGCACATCGCGCCCGTGCGGCGAGGGCTCGCCGAGGATTTCGACGTCGCTACGCCTGATGCCGAATCGCTCGAGCAGCGCGTGCATCGCGTATTGCGGATGGTTCGACGCCGGCGGCGCGATGAATTTGCCCTGCACGTCGGTGACGCCGCCGATCAATTGCCAGGCATCGTCGTCGAGATCGGTGTCGAGCCCCGGCAACACCACCGCGCCTTGCGGCAGGGCGGCGACCGCGTGCAGCAGTCTTGCGGTCGACGGCATCGATCCGGTCGAGCCGGCCGCAATCACCGGGCCATCGTGATGCGCGGTCAGGCGCGCGGTTTCGGCTTCGATCAACAGGTCGCGCCGCGCCGCCGGCTCGATCCTGCCATGTGCGCCGAGGATCGCGGGCCATGCGGTTTTCGCAACGTCAAGGAATTCCAGCGTCAGCTGCCAGTATCGGTCGAGCGCATCCGGCACCAGCCCGTCGAGATCCGACCATTCGACCTTGCGGGTCACCATGTCGTCCATCAGCCGCGCCAGATCGTCGGCCAGCGCCAGCGTGGACGCCGGCCCGCCGGTCACCAGCGGCGCCTGCGCCGCATCGGCGGGCCTGATCCGCTTCGCCCACAGGGCGATCAGTTGCGCCAGCAGCAGGCGGCGCTGTAGTTCATCCATGGCGGGGGGAATTTCCAGCGCGGCCGATCCGGGCGAGGTCGCCTGCGCGAACGCCAACTCGTCCTCGTCGATGTCGCCGAGCGCCACGATGCGTGGCAGCACCACCGCGTCGGTCTTCAGTTCATCGAGAAAGATTTCCCGCGCCATGCGTCCGGCGCGCAGGGTCGGCAGATACAGCGTCGCCTGCGCCAGCCTCGCCGGATCGCGGCGCGCCTCGAAGCCGTCGACCAGCCTGCCATCGACCAGCGCGGCAATGACGGAGCGCAGCAACGGCGCCGAGACGGGAACGCTGAAAACGCGCATGGGCTTCCTGATTCGGGATCAGGGCGCATCATGGCATGGGCGGCATTTCGGGTGCGATTTTTAATTGGCCGGGACGACGGATGCCTCAGGCCACGCTTTCGAGAAACGCCTCTTCCGCCGCCTCGACCGCGTCGGGGGTTCCGACATGCATCCAGACGCCGTCCAGACGCAGGCCGAACAGCCGCTCCTGCTCGTTGGCGCGGTCGAACATTCTCGTCAGCGAGAATTCGCCCGACGGGGCGCCGGCGAACAGCGCCGGCGACATGATCGCGGCACCTGCATAGACGAAGGGGACGACCTGATGCTCCCGGCGCCTGCGCAGCGCGCCGTCCGGCAGCATGGCGTAGTCGCCGCGGCCGCCATAGCCGATGCTGCTCGTGGTCGGCGCCATCAGCAGCAGGATATCCATGCGCGAAGGGTCGAAGGCTTCCGCCAGCCGCGCCAGGTTCGGCCGCACGCCGTCGATCCACATCGTGTCGGCGTTGACATGGAAAAACGGGGCGTCGCCGAGCAGCGGTAGCGCCTTGACGACGCCGCCGCCGGTGCCGAGCACCTGGTCGCGTTCGTCCGAAATGATCACGCGGGGCCGCGTCCGTCCGGCGGTGTGATCGATGATCTGGTCTGGCAGATAATGCACATTGACGACGGCCTCGCTGACGCCGGCCTCGTCGAGCTTGTCGAGCACATGATCGAGCAAGGCGCGGCCGGCGACGCGGACCAGCGGCTTCGGCATCTTGTCCGTTAAGGGGCGCATGCGCAGGCCAAGACCGGCGGCGAGAACCATGGCCTTTGAGGGTGTGACGGACATTTTCAGAGACTTCTCGAAGGGTTGTCGTTGGTGTTTCGGATCATATCACGGCGATTAGCACCGCGCATGGACCTTGACGCCATAGTCGCCGGACATGACGGCCATACGACGGCGGCAACGATCCGCTCAGGCCTCGACCGTCGCGCGCCGGGCCAGCTTCTTTTTCTTGTCGCCCGTCTTGAGGAAATTGACGCCGATCTGATCGCCATTGACCCAGGCCAACTCGCAACGGCGGTAGGCGAGGCCAGTGGACGACAGCAGCAGGAAGAACTCCTTGAGATGCAGTCCCTCGACAGAACCCTCAACGGTGAGCTTGGCGCCGGTCTCCGAAATGTCTTCCATGGTGCATTCGCGCCGCCAGGTGCCGTCGATGCCCATCATATGCGCGGGGATGCCGTGCTCGAATGTGACGCGCTCGCCCTTGCGCCGCTCTGTCGCCATTGATTTGCTCCCGCCAACAGCCGCCGCACCCCGTGCTCCCGGGGTAGGGCTCCGCCGGCAGATTAAGGCGGGTCGGCTAACAACCGGTAAACCAGGTGCTGTTTACAAAGGGGTCGGCGCCTGATTCAGGCCTTGATTCGAGCGCTGGGGGCGCCGTGGCGCTGAGGGACGAGGCCGGTTTCACGACGCGCCTCACGCGCTCTTTGGTTTCTTCTGAGAGCGGACGGGGCGAGCGGTCGCTCGCACCGACGTGTTCAGTGCCACGGCGGCGCGAATGAGCGCCTTCAGCGCCTTTTCATCGATCTTGTCGCCCTCATGGAAATCGATGGCACGCCTGGTGTTGCCTTCGAGGCTGGAGTTGAAGAGGCCTGAAGGGTCCTCCAACGCAGCGCCCTTGGCGAAGGTCATCTTCACGACAGCCTTGTACGTCTCGCCAGTGCAGATGATTCCGGCGTGCTCCCACACTGGAACGCCGCGCCACTTCCACGCCTCGATCACGTCGGGGCAAGCTTCCTTGATGACCGCACGAACCCGCGCGAACGTTTCACCCCGCCAGTCGCCCAATTCCTTGATCCGCGCATCGATCTGCTGGGAAGGAGAGCGATCTCCACTTGCTTCCTTCGAGGCGATCTTCGCTTTCGTTGTCGTCGCCTTTTTCATGATTTTGTCGCTCGCTGGGCGACATACGGCAAAATGAACATGTAAAGACCCGTGAACATGAGCAAGAACAGCGGGAGCAGCGGCGAATAAACGATCCAAGCGGGCGGTTCGCCCAATGCCATGGCGATAAAGTTGGCGGCGACGGTCGCCGTAAAGATGACCGACAGCCAGCGGTGAACCTGCCGAATCCAATTGTTCCAATTCAATGGGACCTCCTCTGAAAATAAGGACGACGCGCAGCGGGCGGACCTCAGTCTGGGCGCGCCAAGACCTGCTCCAGCTTCGCAAAGAACTGCCGCCACCCGCTGTTGGCGCCCCCATAGGCCTGCTTCTGATCCGGCCGGAAGCCCGACTGCTCCATGCGCAGATGCGTCCCCGTGCGCGTTGGCGTGAGCGTAAAGATCACCACACTCTTCAGATTGTAGGCCGCATCGTCGTGCGCAAAATTCCAGGTGTAGGACAGCGTTCTGTTCGGCTCGATGGCGAGGACCTCGCAGTCCAGCACGCCGCCCCAGTCTCCGCGAAGATTGAAGCGGTGCCCCACGACTGGCTTGAAATCGTTCTTCATCAGCCACTCCTCGATCAGGTGTGGTTGCGTGAGCGCGCGCCAGATCTTTTCCGGCGGAAAAGGGATCTCCCGTTCGACAATGACGGAGAGCGTTTCGGTCGCAGTATTGCTCATTGGTCCATCCTTTTGAGCAGGTCCTCGAGGTCATCGAACCGGCTTTGCCAGAAGCCGGCCATTTGGCTTGTCCAGTCGATCAGCGGAGCCAAGGCGCCGAGCTGCGCGCTATAGTGCGTCTGGCGGCCTTCGTGGCGGTCGCGCACCAGCCCGGCCTGCTTCAGGACCCCGAGATGCTTCGAGACGGCCGGTTGCGAGACCCCGGACTGAGCCGTCAGGGCCCCGACCGTGGTCTCTCCTTCGCGGCACAGTCGTTCGAAGAGAGCCCGCCGAGTCGGATCGGCGAGCGTTCTGAAGAGCACATCGTGAGCGTTCGGCACTTGGGATCGATAACCTGCTGGCTATTGATTGACGTATAACCAACGAGTTATGTTTGAGTCAAGTGTGAAGATGGAGCGACGCAACGATCCGCGTCACAGGAGCCATCGGCCATGTAGGGCGCGCCGTCGTCTAGGGCCTAAGGAACCGGCGGGGGAACGTTGGCGGAATACCACTCCTTCAGCCGCGCCAGCGCAGGGTGCGCCAGCGAGCGGTTGAGATAGGTCCAGATCCGGGGCTGGTGGCGCAGATATTGCGGCTTGCCGTCGCGCCGGTTGAGCCGGGCAAAGGTGCCGAGCAGCCGCGTGTTACGCTGTGCCGACATGATGGCGTAGAGTTCGGCGAACTGGGCTGCATCGAAACTCTCGTCCGCCGCGCGCCGCGCCTTGATGTAGTGCGCGAACAGAGAGAGCTCGAGCTGTTCGGGGACGTCGATCCGCGCGTCCTGCAACAGCGACACCAGATCATAGGCGGCCGGTCCCAGCACGGCGTCCTGGAAATCGATGATGCCTACCCGCGCGATGCCCTCCCGCTCGGCGAGCCAGATCAGATTGGGCGAGTGAAAGTCGCGCATCACCCAGGTCCGGGGCGCCGCCGCAGGCTTGCCTAACAGATCGCGCCATAGGGTGACGAATTCGGCGCGCAGATCGTCGCTCGGCTCGGCGCCGCGATCCGGCAGGTACCATTCGAGCATCAGTCCGATCTCGACCAGCAACGCATCGGTGTCGAACAGCGGAATGGCGTAGGTGAACTCTTGCGCCAGCGGCAATTTTTCCGGCAACGGCTCACGATGCAGCGCCACCAGCATGTCGGTCGCCGCCTCATAGCGCTCGGCGATCGGCCGCGGCGGATCGCCCTCGATGACGCCTTCGCTGCCGAAATCCTCGGTGATCAGGAAGCCGGCCTCGAGGTCGGCGTGATGAATTGCCGGCGCCGAGAAGCCGCGCCCGCGCAGGCCGCCATCGATGGCGACGAACGGCCTGACGTCCTCGGCCAGATGCACGGCCGCGCTGTAGGATTTGCCGGCATAGATCGCGGGCCCATCCGGGCGCCGCGGCGAATTCATCAGGATCACGACGCCGTCGTCGCGGATCAGCCGCGCATAGGAACGCGTCGAGGCATCGCCGGCCATGCGCTGGCGCCTGGCATCGATATAGCCGGCGCGGTCGAGAAACTGCCGCAGTGCTTTCAGCCTTGCGACCTGCGCGGCAGCCTTGCCGTAGCCGGTGATTTCAGCGGCGCGGGCGGCCGATCCCAGCGCCGGGCGGTGGCTGAGCGCGATGTCGATGCGGTCGTGGGGGAGTGCGCCCGGCGCGCGTTCCGGCCATTCGATCAGCGCCACCGTGGCTTCAGGCAAAGGTGACAGGCCGATCTCCTCCAGCTCCGAGGGGTCGTTGACGCGGTAAAGGTCGGCATGGATCAGCGGGAACGGCGGCAGGTCGTAACTCTGCGCGAGCGTGAAGGTCGGGCTTGGAACCTCGATGGTGTCGTCGCCGGCGAGATAGCGGATCATGGCGCGCGCCGCGGCGGTCTTGCCGGCGCCGAGGTCGCCCGAAAGCGTAATGACGTCGCCCGGGCCGATCAGCAAGGCGAGGTCGGCCATCAGATGCGCCGTCGCCGTCTCGTTCGATAACGCCAGCGCGAATGTCGTGGGAGCGCTCATTCCGCGGCGTGACGGTGAGCGGCCTGATCGGTCGGGAAGTCGCACGTTACGGTCGTGCCGTTGCCGACGATCGAATCGACGCTCACCTTGCCGCCGTGCAGTTCGACAAAGGAGCGCACCAGCGACAGGCCGAGGCCGGCCCCGCGATGCCGCGAGCCGTTGGAATGGCTCTCGAACCAGTCGAACACCTTGTCCTTGACGTCGGGCGGAATGCCCGGGCCGGAATCGGTCACGGTGAACACGACGCTGTGCTCGGTCCGCCGCGCGCTCAGCCCGACGGTGGCGTCCTGCGGCGAGAAGCCGACGGCATTGGCCAACAGATTATACAGGACCTGCACCACGCGGCGCTCGTCGCCGACGAAGCTGCCGATATTGGGATCGACGTCGACCTTGAGTTCGATGCGGTCGGTGGCGAGCCGGTCCTGGATGCCTTCGGCGGCGGCCTCGATGGTCTTGCGGATGTCGACCGAGCCGAGATTGAGCGACATCGCGCCGGCGTCGATGGTGGCGAGATCGAGGATGTTGTTGATGATGGCGAGCAGCGCGTTGGTCGAGGCGGTGATGTAGCCGAGATATTCGGCCTGCTTCGGCATCAGCGGGCCGGTGGCGGGATCGGCGAGGAAGTGCGCGAAGCCGATGATGGTGGTCAGCGGCGAGCGCAGTTCGTAGGACACGTGGTGGACGAAATCGACCTTCATCTGGTCGGCGGTCTCCAGCGCCTCGTTGCGCTCGCGCAGCGCGCGCTCGACGTTCTCGGTGTCGGTGATGTCCTGGAACGTCAGCATGGTGGCGCCGTCGGGCAGCGGCATGGTCATGCAGTCCAGCACGCTGCCGTCGTTGCGCTCCAGCTTCAGCGGCACCTCGACCCGGTTCTCGATCGCGGTGACGGCTTCGCGAATGGTCCGCCATGTATCGGCATCGTCGAACAGCGGCCTGCACCAGGCTTCCACGGTCTCGATATGCGGCTGCTCGCGCAGCGCTTCCGGCGACAGCTTCCACATTCTGGCGAAGGCCGGATTGAACAATTGCGCGCGGCCATTGCTGCCGAACACCGCGACGGCTTCGGCGAGATTGTCGAGGGTTTCGCGCTGGACGCGGATCAGGCCGTCGAACCGGCGCGCCAGGTCGAGGCTTTCGGTGACGTCGTCGAACAGATAGGTGACGCCGCCTTCCGGATTGGGCGTGGTGACGACGCTGACGGCGCGGCCGTCGGGCAGGTACCAGGTGTCCTTTTCGGGCTCGACCGCGCGATAGGCCTCGTGCAGCTTGGCCTTCCAGGCCCGGAAATCCGGCTGTTCCGGCAGCTTGCGCGCGGCGCGCAGCCGGTCGAGCACGCTCGAGTCGTCCGGATTGCCATCGAGAAAGACGCGGTCGAGATCCCACAGCCGGCGATAGGAATCGTTGTAGAAGGCCAGTCGCCGCTGGCCGTCGAATACGGCGACGCCGGACGACAATTGATCGAGGGTACGGCGATGGGCCTCCGCCATCCGCTCCAGCGCCGCGCGCAGCGCGGTAGCCTCGCTGGCATCGATCGCGATGCCGGCCGAGCCGCCGCCGACATTCACCGCATGCACATCGTGGATGCGCCGTTCGCCGCCGACCACGACCGGCAGCCGCGCGGTAAAGGCCGCGGTGTCCTTCAGGGCGCGCTCCATGTCGCCGCGGTCGCCGCTGTCGAGCAGTTCGAGGCCGCGATCGATCGCGTCCGCGACGCTGACGGCCTCCGTCGCCCGCGCATAGGCGGCATTGGCGTAGCTGAGACCGCCCTTGGCGCCCTTGGCCCAGATCGGCCAGGGCGCCGCGGCGACGAAACCTCGCAGCATCTCGGTTTCCTCCGAGAGCGCCCTGAGCCGGAGGTTGGTTTCAGCCAGTTCCCGGCGTACTCCGCCGAGTTCGCGAATCCGCACAATGGCTTGGCCGCCGATGGCGCGGCCCATGGCCTCCAGCGCGTGTCCGTTGGACGTGGTGAGGTTGAGCAGAAAGCCCTCGCCGGCCTCGCGCAGCGCGTCGACCGCGTGATCCATCTGCAGCGCCGGCTCCGGCGGCAGCCAGGTTCCAAACGCCAGAATCCGCTGCGGCGAATCCTGCGCCAGCAAGAGCGAGGTATCGCCGCTGATTTGCGGGCGCTTGTCGCCCGCCGCCCACGAGATCAGGATCTGGGGTTCCGCGAACAGCAGCGCGCGCAGGCGGTCGGCCTGCACCTGCAGATCCCCGATGTCCGAGCGCAGCCGCGCCTCGTTCCTTGCCGCGCGGACGCGCGTGCGCATCAAGAGGATTGCGGCCACCACCGAAAAGCCGAGCAACGCCAGGGCCGTGGCCAGGATCACGAATTCCTGGTGATCGAGATCGAGATAGGCCGCGATCGCCTGCGCGAGTCCTTGATCCTCCGCCCGCGCCGGCGCAACCGGCAGCAGTGCCGCGCTGGCAAGGGCGATCAGGCCGTTGCGTGCCAGTGAAGTGCACGACAGCAGGGTCCGACGCATCGCCACGATCACGCCCGACATGGTTTGCCCCAAACCGCACGACTGTGCGCCCGGCGCGCTTCAATCCGCCGTTCGCGAATCGAATGACAATATCCCCAACGGGACTCGACGGGTAAGAGTCCAGACCGTGAACGCGAATCCCGGGGCGAAAAAATGCGCGCGGTGACGTTCACGGAAATGAATTTCGTAAAATTGCCGCTACATTCAGCCCGGTCGCGCCGCCCGAATGGCTTGTTGCCGTCAGCGGCCGGTCGAACCGAAGCCGCCGCTGCCGCGGTCGGTCGCCGAAAGCGACGCCACGGCAACGAACTCCGCCGTCGTCACGGGTGCAATCACCATCTGCGCGATGCGCTCGCCGCGCCGGATCGGGAACGGGGCGTCGCCATGGTTGATCAGGAGCACGCCGATCTCGCCGCGATAATCCGCGTCGATGGTGCCGGGCGAGTTCAGCACCGTGACGCCATGCTTGGCGGCAAGGCCGGAGCGTGGACGGACCTGCGCCTCATAGCCCGGTGGCAGCGCGATGGTGAGCCCGGTCGGGACCAGCGCGTATTTTCCGGGGGCGAGCACCAAGGGGGTGCCATCCGGAACCGCCGCGAGCAGATCGAGCCCCGCGGCGTGCGCGCTCTGATAGGCCGGCAGCGCCAGGCCTTCGCCGTGCGGCAATTGCCGGATCTCGACTTTGACGCGCGTGCTCACGAGACCTTCTCCACGGTGCTGGCGATCCGCGCCACCAGTTCGGTTGCGACCTGTTCCTTGGTCATGACAGGCCAGGAATCGACGCCGATGTTTGCGCCGTCGCGCGTCAAGAGATGCACCGTGTTGCGGTCGCCGCCCATCACGCCCGTTGCCGGCGAAACGTCGTTGGCCACGATCCAGTCGCAACCCTTGCGCGCGAGTTTTGCCCTGGCGTTGTCGATCAGGTGTTCGGTTTCGGCGGCAAAGCCGATCACCAGCGGCGGCCGCCTGTCCCTGAGCTTCGAGATCGTCGCGAGGATGTCGGGATTTTCCACCAGCTGCAGCGGCGGCATGCCGGACCCGGTCTTCTTCAGCTTCTGCTCGCCCGCATTGGCGACGCGCCAGTCGGCAACGGCGGCGGCGAAGATCGCGATATCTACCGGCAATGAGGCTTCGACCTGCTGCAGCATGTCGCGCGCGGACTCGACGTGCTTCACGGTGACGCCGGGGGGATCGTCGAGATCGACCGGGCCGGAGACCAGGGTGACATCGGCGCCTGCTGCCTGTGCTGCAGCGGCAATGGCAAAACCCTGCTTGCCGGAGGAGCGGTTGGCGATGTAGCGCACCGGGTCGATCGGCTCGTGCGTTGGCCCTGCGGTGATGAGGATGCGTTTGCCCGCCAGCGGCCGCGGCCGCGGTGGCCGCAGCAAGCGTTCGGCGGCGGCGGCGATTTCCGTGGGCTCCGCCATGCGGCCGACACCGGCCTCATTGGCTTCCGCCATCTCGCCGGCATTGGGTCCGATCATGGCCACGCCGTCGCGCTCGAGTTGCGCGACATTGCGGCGGGTGGCGGGGTTGTTCCACATCAGCGGATTCATCGCCGGCGCCAGCAGGATGGGCCGGTTGGCCGCGAGCAGGATGGCGCTGGCGAGATCGTCGGCGTGGCCCTGCGCCATCTTGGCCATCAGATCGGCGGTCGCCGGCGCCACCACGATCAGGTCGCAGTCACGGGCGAGACGAATGTGGCCAGCGTCGAACTCGCTCGCCGGATCGAACAGGTCGGTGTAGCAGCGCTCGTTCGACAGCGCGCTGGCGGAAAGCGGCGTGACGAACTGCTGCGCGGCGCGGGTCAGGACGCAGCGGACGTGGATATGCCGCTCCTTCAACCGCCGGATCAGGTCCAGCGCCTTGTAGGCCGCAATGCCGCCGCCGATGATCAGGGTGACGCGGGCCTGCTCCGTCGCATCAGCGGCGCGGCGGGGCGCGCGGGACGGGGCCCCAGACGGCGGCGCGGCCTGCGAGAGTGCAGCGGGCGACAGGGGACGACCCTGGATGAGATCACCCAGGATTACCCGGACTTCCTCTTCCACCGAGCGGCCGTTTTTGGCCGAACGCAGGCGCAGATAGACCTTTACGGCCTCGTCGAGCTTTCGGATGGTCAGGCTGGCCATGGGCTGTTCCGGCGAAATACGATAGCAATGCTATCATTTCATGCATGCAATGCAATCACAATTGCCGGACGGCGAACAGGATGGCGATGAAGGTGCCCGCGATGATCCACAGCGCCAGCGTGCGCCAGCGGCTCTTGCGGCCCTCGGTCCGGCCCATCGCCGCAATCGTCTCCGGCGACAGCCTGATGCCTTCCCGGGTCATGGTCTCCAGCTGCTCCAGCACGGCGACCGACCGCGAGGCGATCGCCGGCAGGCCGGCCAGCACCCGGCCAAGCTCGCCGGCGCCCGACATCACGCCCTGAACGCGTCCGACCGGGCCGAGATTGCGCTCGATCCATTCCCGCACCACGGGATCGGCGACCTTCCAGATGTCGAGTTTCGGATCGAAGCCGCGCGCCACGCCCTCGACCACCACCATGGTTTTTTGCAGCAGGATCAGTTCCGGGCGGGTCCGCATGTCGAACAGGCCGGTGACCTCGAGCAGCAAGGTCAACAGCTTCGCCATCGAGATTTCTTCGGCAGTGCGGTTATGGATCGGCTCGCCGATGGCGCGGATGGCTTGCGCGAAATTCTCCACCGAGTGATGCGCCGGCACGTAGCCGGCCTCGAAATGCACTTCCGCCACGCGGCGATAGTTGCGGGTGATGAAGCCCAGCAGGATTTCGGCAAGGAAACGCCGCTCCTTCATGCCGAGCCGGCCCATGATGCCGAAATCGACCGCCACCAGCCGCCCGCCATCGTCGACGAACAGGTTGCCGGGGTGCATGTCGGCGTGAAAGAAGCCGTCGCGTAGCGCATGGCGCAGGAAACTCTGGATCACCTTGCGCCCGAGCTCGGGCAGATCGACCTGCGATTGCTCCAGCCGCGCATGGTCGCTCAGCGCGATGCCGTCGATCCATTCCATCGTCAGCACATTGTGCGTGGTACGATCCCAGTCGACGGTGGGCACGCGAAAATCCGGATCGTCGCGGGTGTTCTCCGCCATCTCGGAGAGGGCGGCGGCCTCCAGCCGCAGATCCATCTCCATCGCGACCGAGCGCGACATCGTATTGATGACCTCGACCAGCCGCAGCCGCCGCGCTTCCGCCGAGTGGGCTTCGGCCTTGTGCGCGACGAAGAAGAAATCGGCGAGGTCGCGGCGGAAGCGCGCGGCGACATTGGGTCGGAGCACCTTCACCGCCACGGCGGTGCGCACGCCGTCGCGCTCGACTTCAGCGCGATGCACCTGCGCGATCGAGGCGGCTGCGACCGCCGGCCCGAAGCTCGCAAAGGCCTGCGCCACGGGGCGTTCCAGCGACTGCGCGATCACGGCCTCGGCCTCGGCTTGCGAAAACGGCGGCAGCCGGTCCTGCAGGCTTTCCAGATCGCGCGCCATCATGACGCCGACCACGTCGGGACGGGTGGCGAGAAACTGCCCGAGCTTGAGGTAGGCGGGTCCGAGCCGCGTCAGCGCGCGCGACAGGTGCGGGCCCGACTTGGCGCCGGGGCGCTCGACCAGCCGGGCGATGCGGAGCGCGAGCTGCCCGGGCGGCGGCACCAGCGAGGGATCGACGACGCCGAACACGCCCTCGCGGGCGAACACGAAACCGGCGCGGGCAAGCCGCGCAATGTGGGTAATTGCAGAAATCACAAACGCCAGCCCGAATGCAACGCCACGATGCCGCCGGAAAAACTCTGCCAGCTGGCGCGGGAAAAGCCGGCGGTGCGCATCATCTCGGCGAATGCATTCGGCTTCGGGAATTTCCGAATCGATTCGACGAGGTACTGATAGGACTCGGCGTCGCCGGTCACGGCGCGGCCGAGCGGCGGTATCACCTTGAAGGAAAAAAGATCATAGATGCGGTCGAGGCCGGGCGTGTCGACGGTGGAGAATTCCAGGCACAGGAACCGCCCGCCCGGTTTCAGCACGCGATAGGCTTCCTTGAGCGCAAGATCGATCCGCGGCACGTTGCGGATGCCGAACGCGATGGTGTAGGCGTCGAAGCTGCGATCGGGAAACGCCAGCGCCTCGGCATTGCCCTCGACAAACGACACCCGGTCGTCGAGATGGCGCGCCGCCGCGCGCGTGCGGCCGACCTCCAGCATGTCCGAATTGATGTCGCAGACGGTCGCCCGAAAGCCGGCGCCCGAGGCCTTGGCGGCGCGAAAGGCGATGTCGCCGGTGCCGCCGGCGACGTCGAGCAGCGAAAATGGCGAATCCCCGCGCGGTGGATTGAGCGCGTTGATCATCAGGTCCTTCCAGACCCGGTGCAGGCCCGCCGACATCAGGTCGTTCATCAGGTCGTAGCGCTGTGCCACGCTGTGAAACACGTCGTTCACCAGCGTCTGCTTGTCCCCCAGGGGGACATCCCTGAACCCAAAATGGGTGGTCTGGTCCGGCCGATCCATCAACTCTACTCCATGCCGGACCATAGCGCGCCCGCCGCAATGGCGCTATCACGTCACGTCCTCAAGGTGAACGCCCCCGATGCCTGAATTACCCGAAGTCGAGACCGTCCGCCGCGGCCTGCAGCCGGTCATGGAGGGCTCAAAAATCCTGAAAGCGGAGGCCAGGCGCAAGGATCTGCGGTTTCCGTTCCAGAAGGATTTCGTGGCGCGGCTCGAGGGCCAGACCGTGACCGGGCTCGGCCGCCGCGCCAAATATTTGATGGCGGATCTCGGCTCGGGCGACGTGCTCTTGATGCATCTGGGCATGTCGGGCTCGTTCCGCGTCCTCAAGGACGATGGCGACGCGGCGCCGGGCCAATTCCACCATCCGCGCAGTGAGAACCGGACGCATGATCATGTGGTGTTTCAGATGTCGTCGGGCGCATCGATCGTTTTCAACGACCCGCGCCGCTTCGGCTACATGAAGATCATCGCCCGCAGGGCGCTCGACGACGAACCCTTGCTGAAAGGCCTCGGCCCCGAACCGCTCGGCAATGAATTCGATGCAAAAATGCTGGCGCAGTCATGCGCCAGCAAGAAGACCAGCCTGAAGGCCGCACTTCTCGACCAGCGCGTGGTCGCAGGGTTGGGCAACATCTATGTCTGCGAGGCGCTCTATCGTTCGCAGCTGTCGCCGCGAAGGCTGGCCGCCACGCTGGCGACCAAAAAGGGCGAACCCACCGATCACGCCAGGCGCCTGGTGGGTGCCATCCACGGCGTACTGGACCAGGCCATCAAGGCCGGAGGATCGTCGCTGCGCGACCATCGCCAGACCTCGGGCGAACTCGGCTATTTCCAGCATTCGTTCCAGGTCTACGACCGCGAAGGCGAGAAATGCCAGACCGCGAAATGCGGCGGCATCGTCAAGCGCTTCACCCAGAACGGCCGTTCCACCTTCTGGTGTCCGAAGTGCCAGAAGTGAGGTCGGCCTTTCCTCAGTGAAGCGATGCCATCCAGCGGAGCAGGCAGGCTTTGAAGGCCGCGCCGAACGAACGCAACGAATTGCAGGGATCAGGGAGAGCAAAGGGCATGAACGGTAACTGGCGCGATCGCACCGACACCGTCTTCGAGTGTCAGAAGCAGCCGGCCTCGGGCAGCCGCGGCATGGTGGTCAGCAATCATCCGCTGGCCTCGGCCGCGGGCGCGGAGATGCTCGCCGCCGGCGGCAACGCCATCGATGCCGCGATCGCGACCCTGTTCACGCTGACCGTGGTCGAACCGATGATGGTCGGGATCATCGGCGGCGGCATGGCGCATATCCGTCTTGCCGACGGCAGCCACCGCTTCATCGACGGCCAGAGCACCGTTCCGCTGGCGGTTCGTCCCGACACCTATCGATCGAAGCCGGGCTCGGCCCATGACGTATTCGATACCGTCGACGACGCGAACCTGAACGGGCCGAAGGCGGTCGCGGTGCCGGGTTCGCTGAAGGCCTGGTGCGAGACCTTGCGCCGGTTCGGCACCATGAGCCTCGCCGACGTCATGCAGCCCGCGATCAGGCACGCCTCGCGCGGCTATGCGGCGACGCCCTATTTGCAGGAATGCATCACCGACAGTGCGCGGGAGATGTTGAAGGACAAGGCGATCTCGGCAATCTATCTGCCGAGGGGAACGCCGCTGCAGGCCGGCGACCGCGTCGTGCAACCGGAATATGCCGAGACGCTGGCGCACATCTCGCGCCACGGCGACACGGCGCTTTATGACGGCCCGCTCGGGGATATCCTGGTGGATTACATGAAGGCCCATGGCGGCTTCATCACGCGCCAGGACCTGACGTCCTACAAGACCGTCGAGCGTGCGCCGATCCGAACCGATTATCGCGGCTGGCAGATCCTCGGTCCTCCGCCGCCCGCCGCCTCCGGCGTGCACATCGCGCAGATGCTGAACATTCTCGAGGGCTATGACATCGCCGCAAAAGGCTTCGGCACCGCCGAAACCATCCATCTGCTCGCCGAAGTGCTGAAGATCGCCTTTGCCGACCGCGCCGCCGCCAGCGGCGATCCGGATTTTGTCGGCGTGCCGGTGGAGCGGCTGACGTCGAAGGACTACGCGAAAGAGCGCCGCAGCGCTATCGATGCAAGCCGCGCGCAGAAATGGAGCGCGGGCGTGGCGCAGCTCGAAGGCGCGCACACCACGCACATGACGGCGGCGGATTCGATGGGGAACGTGGTCGCGACCACGCAGACCATCAACAATCTGTTCGGCGCAAGGATCTTGATCCCCGGCCTCGGCACGATACCGAACAACTACATGAACCTCTACGATCCCCGGCCCGGCCATGCGCTGTCGCTGGCGCCGGGCAAGCGCGTGACCACTTCGATGTCGCCCATGATGGCGCTGCGCAACGGCAAGCTCGTCTATGCGCTGGGCCTGCCCGGCGGGAAGAAGATCTTTCCAAGCGCGATGCAGGCGCTGGTCAACCTGATCGATCACGGCATGAGCCTGCAGGAGGCGGTTGAGGCGCCGCGGGTCTGGACCGAAGGCAATGCGCTCGAGGTCGAAGCCGCCGTACCGGACCGCGTTCGCGCTGCGCTGGTGTCGATGGGTCACGACGTACTGGCGGTGCCGACCGTGGCGGGCGGCATGAATGCGATCCAGTTCCACGAAGACGGGTCGATGTCGGGCGCGGCATGCTGGCGCGCCGACGGCACGCCGATCGGTCTTGCCGGAGGGCTGGCGCGCGCGGGGATCCGGTTTGGCCTTGCGTAGCCGACGCTGGATTGCAGACCGCGCCGTCCGTCAGGGCAGGCGGCCGCCTTGCAGGTAGAATGTCCAGCCGGCGGCGGTGACGGCCTGCTCGACGGCGTCGCGCACCTGCGCGTAGTCGATGGTGCCGCCGCCTCCCGGCGATACGTCGCTGCGTTCGCCGGACAGCTTCCAGCCGCTCACCTTGGTTTTCTCGACGGTCACCGTCGGCGGCGGCAGGCCCCAGCTCGATTCGGTGACAGCTTCGCGGAACTGCACCGTGCGATCCGCTTCCGACGGCCGGCATGACATCCGGTAGGTGACGGTGCGGGCGCCGAGCCACCATTTCGACCGGATCGGTTGCGCTTCGCCGACCAATCCCTGCTTCGCGTCTTCATGGACGGACAGGCCGAGCGCGCCCAGCCTGGTCTTCAGCCCGGCCAGCAAGTCCTGCTGCGATAGGTCAGCCATGGTTCGCTCTCAGGGCTTGTACAGGATGCGCTGCCAGATCGTGCCGCCCAGATATTTGCTGCCGGCCACGAAGTAGACGATCAGCAGCGTCAACAGGATCAGCGCCGGCAGGCCTTCGAGCTTGAAGCCCTCCGATGTCACGTTGCCGGTCAAATAGCCGATGGCGTAGCCGCCGCCGAAAAAGATCATCACGAAGTCGAGAAGGGCGGCGAGCACCTTGCGCCAGGTGGCTACCGGTTGGACGGCGTCGGTCATCCCTGCACCTTACTTTTCGGCGGCGGAGAAATCGCTGGCCGCATGGGTGAGAAGGCCGATCCCGCCGGCGTCGCTGGTCGATTGCTCTCTCACCTTGACGTCGATCGTGATCAGCTTCCACTCGCCTTCCGAAATGGCAAAGTCGAGCTCATAGTTGAGACGGCTCGGCGAGGTGTCGAAATAGCCGCGCAGCATCAGCCATCCATTGCCGCCGAATTTCGCCTCGCTGGTCGGGACGATCGGCTTGGCCGCAATGATGTCGATGTGCTTGCCGGCGAACACCTTGAAGG